>JAQUTB010000003.1:0-3846 GCA_028709985.1 Dethiosulfovibrio sp. | reverse complement strand
CATCTCCCTGTGGTCCAGCTCAGCGAGGGGCTGTCCCGATTTGACCTGGTCTCCCTGCTTAACCATCATCTTCATGAGCCTGCCGGAGATTCTGGGGTATATTGTCACCTGATCTATGGCCTCCAGCGTGCTGTTTTCGGAAAATCCCTTGTAGACCTGGGGCTCAGTCTTTACCTCCAGGACCTCCACCCTCGCTGCTGGCTTGGCCCGATCCTGGGCGAGTCCCACAGCCGGGACCACCGCAAGGGATAGGGCTAAGGCCGCTGTCAATAACTTTAGTCTGTTCAAGAGATGTCACCTCCAGATGTCATTATAAATTGGACCAGCTCTCCCTCGATCCTCTTGAGTGTCGCCACTTTCACCGCGTAGTCGCTGAGGGCTGCGGCGTGTTCTTTTCTCACCTTGGTGTAGGATGCCTGGGCGTCCAGCACGTCGATCTGAGAGCTGACCCCCTCTTTATATCCTACCTGTGATAGCCTCAGCGATTCCGACGCCAGCTCTAGGTCTAAGGATGTGGAGCTGACGGTCTCCTTGGCCGTCTCCAGGTCGAGCCAGGCCTGAGCTACGTCGCTGATTATGGCCTCTTTAAGCCGTTCGAGCTCCAGTTCCTGCTGCCTGTATATGGCCTTTTGTTGGATGATCTTTCCCTTCGTCTCGTTCCTGTCCAAGAGTGGGATATCGACCTCCAGCGCGACCTTCCAGTCGTCATCGTCGATTCCCGTAGCGTCTTGGGGATCGTCCCAGGTGTAGGATGCCTTCAGGTCGACCTTGGGCCTGAGGCCGCTCGCTGCGACCTGGATCTCGTCCTTTTGGACGGAAAGAGACGCTATCGCGGCCTTCAGATCCGGCCTGTTGGTCATGGCCTTGCCCAGGGACTCCTGTCTGTCCCCTCGATATGGGACGTAGTCGAGGCTTCCCTGGAAGTCCACGTCCGAGTGAGGGTCTAGCCTCAACGTGGTCAAAAGGGTTATCTTGGCCGATTCCAGGTCGTTCTCCGCCGCTATCAGCTGTGTCCTGTAGCTGCTCATCTGTTGCTCTGCCCTGGTGACCTCGAAGCGGTTTGCGACCCCTAGAGCCTCCTTTTTCACCACCTCTTTTAGGTGATTTTCGGCGAAGGCCAGGGAGTCCCGGGCGGCCGCGACGTTTTCCCTCAGATGGAGTATCTGGGAGAACTGCCTTATGACCACCAGCGCGACCGCCTCTTTTTTGTCGTTTATGGACTGGGCCACAGATATCTCGTAGGACTGGGACTGCCTCAGGAGGGCCGTCGCCCTACCACCGGTGTAGAGGGGCTGAGTGGCAGTCAGAGAGGCCCCGTAGGCGTCCCTCTGTCCCGCCAGAGCGTATTTCCCGTCCTTTCTGGTGTAGTTGAAGCCCAGGCTTAGGGATGGCATCAGGGCTGAGCCAGCCACTATCTTGGCCGCCTCGCTCTTTTTCGTGTCCTCCATTGCCTTGAGGACGTCTATATCCTTCTCCAGGGCGGTCTGAACCGCTCCCTGGAGGGTGACCGATACCGCCGATACCGGCGTAGTCGTGGCCAGTACGGTTATTATCGCCGCCAGAAGGCAGGCTTTCTTCTTTTGAGCCATTGGACCTGTTCGCTCCTCTCCAAATTGGTGGACCTCTTGGGGAGATTTCCAGCTGCTGCCATCCTTCTTCCCCTTATGATGGCGGACATTTTCGAGAATATCCGTTTAGTCCAGTCTGATGTGTCGTCTATTATGAGGTAGATGACCGGTATAACCACCAGTGTAAGCAGAGTGGAGGTTATAAGTCCCCCTATTACCGCCACCGACATGGGCTGTCTGATCTCTCCTCCCTCGCTGAGCCCCAGCGCTATGGGCAACATCCCAACCATGGTGGAGCAGGTGGTCATGAGTATGGGCCTCATTCTCAAGGGAGCGGCCTCCAGTATAGCAGACACCTTGTCAAGGCCCTGCTCGCGCCTCTGGTTGGTGAAGTCCACCAGGAGTATGGCGTTGTTGACCACTATACCAACCAGCAGGATTATGCCCATAAAGCTCATGACGCTGAGTCTGACGTTAGCCAGCAGCAGCAGTCCGAAGGCCCCTGCGGTCATAAGCGGCAGGGAGAACATGACCGTCAGGGGGTGGAGGAACGACTCGAACTGAACTGCCATGACCATGTAGACCAGCATTATGGCGAAGGCCAGTGCTGTGACCAGCGACTCGAAGCTCTCTTTCATGCTCTCCGTGTCTCCCGCCGGTGACATTGTGACCGATCCGTCCGCTGGGGCGTATTTTTTGAATACCTCCTCCATCTGGACTATGCCCTCTCCCGGGGAGATGCCGCTGGTGTTGGCCCCTATCTCTAGGGATCTTTGCCTGTTGTGCCTCTTTATGACGTTTGGGGCCAGCTCCATCTGAGGGGTTATGAGCCCCGGTAGCTTGACCAAGCTGCCGTCCCCTCCTCTAATGGCTATGTCCGAGACCTTGTCCGGGGTGTTTCTGTCCCCTGCGTCCGCCCTGAGACGGATGTCGTAGCGATATCCTCCGTCCTTGTAGCTCCCGGCGTTGGTGCCACCGAAGTATGTCTTTATCTCCGTTGACAGGTCTCTGATGCTTATTCCAAGGTCGTCCGCCAGGTTTCGGTTTATCTCCAGGTTTATCCTGGGTTTGTTCATCCTCAGGTCGGTGGTTATGTCGACCAGGCCGGTGCTGCCCTTAAGAAGATCTTCCTTCATCGATTCGCCTATTTGGGCCAGCTCCTCTGAGCTATTTCCCTGGAGCACCAGGGATATGTCCGACCCACCCCAGTTGCCCATCGTGATGTCGACGTCTCTGTAGATGACGAACTTCTTCCTGTACTCTCCCATTATAGCGTTGACCGGTGGTCTTTGATCCCTGGGGACAAGCTCGATATTGAGGGTCCCCTTGTAGACCTCTCCTCCCTGTCCCGATCCAGCCGTCCCATAAGTGAACACCACTCTGGGGTCCTGTCTGACCAGTTTCCCAGCCTCGAGGAGGAACGCCTCCGTCTGCTGAAGCGAGGCGTCCGCGGGAAGTTCGAAGTCGATCTTGAACCTTCCTCTGTCCTCGGAGGGGAAGAATTCAGACCCTAACTTGCTCGACATCCATATCCCCGATACGAACACGGCTATTCCGACGGCTATGGTGATGAACTTGTGCCGAACCGCCGACTTGAGGAGCCCCGAGTAGAGTTTTTCAAGGCCTATGAGAGGGGCCTCCATGATCCTAGATAGCCTGGTTTCCTTCTGACGACCCAGTATCCTGGAACATAAAAACGGTGTTAGAGTCAAAGACAGCAACAGAGATATGAAAATAGTCATGGCGACGGTGATTCCGAAGGTGTAGAAGAATCGGCCTATTATGCCGCTCATGAAGGCAACAGGGAGGAACACCGCCATGGTGGTCGCCGCTCCGGCCAGGACCGAGAATCCGACCTCTGAAGAACCGTCCGCCGCGGATCTCAGGCCGGTCTTTCCCATCTCCCTGTGCCTGTGGACGTTTTCCATGACGACGGTGGTGCTGTCGACCACCATCCCGACCGCCAAGGACAGTCCTAGCATGCTCATGTTGTTTATGGTTATCCCCATGGATTTCAGGACCACCATGCTTCCCAGCAGGCATACCGGTATCGTGACGACCGCCACGAATGTCGCCCTTATGGTCCGCAGGAACAGGAACATGATGACCGATGTCATCATTATTCCCATCATGATATCGCCCTTTACGCCGCTCATGGACCTCTGGATGAACCGCGATGAGTCCTGGACGACCTCCAGGGTCACACCTTTAGGGGCTGTTGCCTGAAGCTGGGCCACCATTTTTCTGACTTCCTGGGCCAGCTCTACCTCGTTGGTTC
>JAQUTB010000254.1 GCA_028709985.1 Dethiosulfovibrio sp. | reverse complement strand
GGTACTAATACGCCGAGGCCTTAACCTCTTTTGGTTTCTCTAGTTCCTATCTCTTGGTGTTTATATTTTGAGGAGGTCCTTGGTGACCTTTGCGGAGGGGGTACACCCGGCTCCATGCCGAACCCGGCAGTTAAGCCCTCCAGCGCCGATGGTACTGCGATTCGCTTCGTGGGAGAGTAGGTCGTTGCCAAGGATCTTTTCTTCAGCTTTTAAAAAGGCCCTGTCTCGCTTGAGACAGGGCCTTTTGTCGTGGGCACATAATGATATAATTTAGCCATATAAGGGAGGGGTAAAGGTGGAAAGCTTAAAAAACGTAAAGTTAGGAGACATACTGGTAAACTCGAACGCTCTGACCCCTTCTCAGCTGGAGTCCGCTTTGCAGGAACAGCGCCAGAGCGGCATGAGGCTAGGGGAGATACTCATAAAAAACGGCTGGCTATCGGAAAATCAGCTTATAGAGGCCCTGTCTACCCAGCTTCATATACCGCAGGTCTCCATCTCCAGATACCGCCCTGAGCCTGAGGCACTTAGGCTTATTCCACAGGTTATGGCGGAAAGACTGAAAGTTATACCTATGAGGATCACAGACGAGGATCACCTTATGGTGGCTACATCTGACCCTCTAAACCTGGTAGCAGCGGACGAACTTCGAATGATGTCCGGCAAGGAAGTGGATTTCGGGCTGTGCCCAGGGTCTCAAATACTGAGGGACCTGAGCAGAATCTACACCATGCAGGAAAGCCTCGATGTGGCAGAGGTGGAGGTTGTCTCCTCCAGCACCGAGGGAATAGAACTGGACCTGGGACAGGCCATCTCTACAGCAGCTGCTGACGATGCGCCGGTTATAAACCTGGTCAACACGATCCTAGAGCAGGCGGTCAAGGACAGAAGCTCGGATATACATATAGAACCATTCGAAAAGGACACCCAGGTTCGATACCGTGTCGACGGACAGCTCTTCAACGCCACGAACTTCTCAAGGGGGCTCCATCCCGCCGTCACCTCACGGATAAAGATAATGGCCAACATAGATATATCTGAAAAGCGAAAGCCTCAGGACGGACGAATCCTCATCAAGCTGATGGACAGGAGGGTTGATCTTCGAGTATCGACCCTGCCAACCGTCTACGGTGAAAAGACGGTCATAAGGGTTTTAGACCAGACCAACGCCATGGTCGGACTTGAAAAACTGGGCTTCGAACAGCAGGACAGGGACAAAATAGACAGACTTCTAAAGGTTCCCTACGGAATAATACTCGTCACAGGCCCTACTGGCAGCGGAAAATCCACGACCCTTTATTCGTTTCTAGAGAGGATTAACACCCCTGACGTCAACATCGTAACCGTTGAGGACCCTGTGGAATATTCTATCGCCGGAATTAACCAGGTTCAGGTGAGCGAGAAGGCAGGCAGGACCTTTAGTTCGGTGCTAAGGGCCATACTCCGGCAGGACCCTGACAAAATAATGATAGGGGAGATAAGGGACAGCGAGACCGCCAATCTGGCGATCAGGGCCGCCCTGACCGGTCATCTAGTCCTATCTACCCTCCATACCAACGACGCCCCCAGCGCCCCTATAAGGCTTGGAGACATGGGAGTCCCTCCTTTTTTGGTCGCCTCATCGGTTGTGTCGGTAATAGCCCAGAGGCTTGTTCGCAGGCTCTGTCCTGACTGTAAGATGGAATATACCGTCGAGGATCACCTTTGTCGATCGCTGGGACTGCCGGAGGGCAGCAAAGCATATCGTTCAAGGGGATGCGATACCTGTCGGGGTACTGGTCACGTGGGAAGGACCTCCATCTTCGAGATAATGGAGATGAACGAAGAGATAAGAAACAGAATAATAGACCAGGAGACCGCGGTAAGCATAAAGAAAGCCGCCATAGAAAAAGGCATGAGGACACTGAGGGAGGCCGCTCTAGCTAGGGTTCTGGATGGAACCACCACGGTGGAAGAGATGCTAAACGTGACAACCCTATAGGGGAGTGAGACGAAAATGGCCCTTACAGTTGGAATGCAGGACCTTTTGAGGGATGTCATAAAGAAAAAATCCAGCGATCTACATTTGAGCGTTGGCAACCCTCCTGCGATGAGGCTCGACGGACATCTCATAAAAATGTCCAACACCGGGATCGTCGAGAAGGAGGATATGCAGACGATAGTCTCAGGTCTGCTTTCGGAGGATCAAATGGAAACCCTCGACTCCACAAAAGAGATGGACTTCAGCTTCTCTTTTCAGGGACAGGACTATAACGCAAGGTTCAGGGGAAACTGTTTTTACGAGCTTGGCCAGCTTGCCATGGCTCTGAGACTGATCCCTACAGATATCAGGACTATAGACCAACTCATGCTGCCGCCGGCACTGGCGGATATATGCGACCAGAAAAGGGGCCTCTTTTTGGTCACTGGGCCCACGGGGCACGGGAAAAGCACCACACTGGCTGCGTGCCTACAGCACATAAATTTGACACGAAAGGAACATATCATTACCATAGAGGATCCTATAGAATATCTATACAGGTCGGAAAATTCCATTGTCCATCAAAGGGAGATAGGCAGCGACACCAAGTCCTTCTCCGAGGCCCTAAAAAGGGCGCTCAGACAGGATCCGGACGTAATTCTCATAGGTGAGATGAGGGACCTAGAGACGATAGGGGCGGCCATAACCGCGGCCGAGACGGGGCACTTGGTGTTCGCCACACTTCACACCAGGGACGCGTCCCAATCTATAGACAGGATAATAGACGTCTTTCCCCCACATCAACAACAGCAGATAAGGCTTCAGCTGGCCTCGTCTTTGGTGGGTATCTGCTCCCAGCAGCTTATCCCCATGCCAGGAGGGGGTAGGACCGTGGCCACCGAGCTTTTGAGGGTGAACCCAGCGGTCAGAAACTGCATCAGAGAGGGCAAGACAAACCAGATAAAGACCGTCATGCAGACCGGATCGGACGTTGGTATGCACACAATGGAACAGGACCTCGCCAGGCTTGTCCTGAGGGGAATCCTGACCTTCGATCAGGCGGCCCACTACGCCTACGACCGCAAGGACTTCGAACGACTTGTGTTCGAAGGTGGAGAGAGCTAGCCCTGAGGAGGATTTGCCTTGAAGTACAGATATAAAGCCAGAGCCCAGGGCGGCAAAATAGAGTCGGGCATAATGGAAGGGACCACCGTCCAGTCGGTGGTGGACCAGATCAGGAAAAAAGGGATGCTCCCTATCTCCATAGATAAGGTAGAGGAGGTCAAGACAACGGCCAAAACACAGGCTAAGAAGCCTGTATCCTCTCAGGGAATTATCCGTAGGATGAAACTCATAGGAACTGTCCCACTGAAGGACAAGGCGGTGTTCTTCCGTCAGCTAGCCACCATGATAAAAGCAGGTGTCAATATAGGGGCCTCTTTGAACATCCTTTCGGAACAGACAAAAAATCTAAAGCTATCCGACTCCATCTCAAGGGTCAAAAAGAGCGTTGACGGCGGAAACGCCCTCAGCTCGGCGATGGCGGTTCACTCCCTCTTTCCCCCTATGTCC
>JAQUTB010000253.1 GCA_028709985.1 Dethiosulfovibrio sp. | reverse complement strand
TGGCGGTTATGGTAAGTCGACTGGTGGAGCAAAAGGGACTGGACATCCTCCTGCCGACCATCAAGGGCCTTTCGGACAGAGGGCTCAAAACCCTTGTGATAGGCACAGGAGAGGGGCGATACGAGGACTGGCTGAGGGCGCTGGAGAGGGAGACCCCCGAGAGGGTGCGTTTTATCGGGGAGTATAACGACACCCTTGCAAGGCTGGCCTACGCGGGGGGAGACATCTACCTAATGCCGTCGCTCTTCGAGCCCTGCGGCATATCCCAGCTGATAGCCATGAAGTACGGAACCATACCGGTGGTGAGGGCAGTGGGAGGCCTCAAGGACACCGTGGTGGATATAGGACAAGACGACGGAATAGGGGTTGTGTTCGACAGGTACGACCCATCGGACCTCTACCACTGTGTTGTCAGAGCCATGGAGGCTTTGGCAGGACCGAACAGGGACTCCATAGTCAAAAGAGCGATGAACAGGGATTTTTCCTGGAATAACTCCGCTCCAATATATAGGAATATCTATAAGCTTATGTTATCATAGATGAACAAAGGGTGTTTTGTGGGTTCGGAGGGATAAAAGGGATAGGAGGCGATCTACATGATCAGGGGACAATTCGGAAGGGTGTTGGGTATGGTGCTGGCCGGAGGCAAGGGGGAGAGGCTCATGCCGCTCACCCAGTACAGAGCCAAACCGGCGGTACACTTCGCGGCAAAGTACAGGATCGTCGATTTCGCACTGTCCAACCTGGTTAACAGCGGCATTTTCTCCATCTACGTGCTCGTCCAGTTCAAGAGCCAATCCCTCAACGAACACATAGAGAGGGCGTGGCAGTTCGGAGGAGCCCTCAGGGGCAGGGACTACTTCGCCACTATCGTGCCAGCTCAGATGTGGCGAGGGGAAAGGTGGTTTGAGGGAACCGCCGACGCGGTGTATCAGAATATGCACCTAGTCAGCCTCTACAACGCCGACAGAATCTGCATATTCGCCGCTGACCACGTCTACAAGATGGACGTGGAGCAGATGTTGGAGTTCCACGTGGACCGAAGGGCCGACGTCACTGTGGCGGCAAACGTTGTTCCGTCCTCGGAGGCGTCCCAGTTCGGCTGTATCCAGGTGGACGACAGGGGAAGGATCGTCGCCTTCGTGGAGAAACCAGCCAACCCACCTGAGATACCGGGGAAACCGGGCTGGAGCTATGTCTCCATGGGCAACTACGTCTTCGAGAGGGAGACCCTTGAAGGAGCCCTTCTGGAGGACGCGTCGATGCAGCAGACGAGCCACGACTTCGGACGGGACATAATACCGAGGTTGGTCAACCACAGCAGGGTGTTCGCCTACGATTTTTCGACGAACGTACTCCCGAAACACGGACTCCCGTCCTGGGTCGACGACAAACCCTATTGGAGAGACGTCGGGACCATCCAGGCCTACTGGAAGGCCCACATGGACCTGCTCCAGACCAACTCGGACATGACCCTCTATAACCCGGACTGGCCCATAAGGACGGTATCCTTCGCCGATCCACCGGCCTATTCCTTCCCATCGGAGGGGCACCAAAGCCAGGTATCAAGCACCTTGACCGCGGAGGGAAGCCAGGTGTTGGGAGCCAAGGTCGATAGATCCATCCTTTCCAGAAACTGCGTCATTCTCCCCGGATCAGAGGTGGAGGAGTGCATCATAGGCCAGGGAGTCGTCGTAGGCAAAAACTGTAGGCTCCGTCGGGTGATAATAGACTCCCACAACAGGCTGCCCAACGGGACCGTCCTGGGATTCGACAGGGAAGAGGACGGAAAGAACTATTCTGTCGATCCGTCCTCCGGCATAGTGACCGTATCCATCCCTCAGATGCAGATAAGGAAGAGACCGGACGATATGGTGGACAGGGGAAGCTGGATGGATTTCAGCTAAAGGCCTCCTCCACGGCACGTCCTTTTGAAGGGGCAACCATCGCAGATATCCGCGGATCGACCCCAAGGGCCGAGGGCGGCTGTAAGGGCATCAGCCCTTATGGTCGCCTCCAGCTCACCCCAGTCCTTGAACGGAGACAGACACACTTTTTTCAAAGAACATCCATCTCGCAGGAGACAAAGCTCCATCTCTACGGAGCTCGGTTTAGGCTCCGACGACAGGGTTGCGGCAAGACCGTACATCCTGAGCTGATCGCCGTAAAGTTCCTCACCGTATTCCTCATGAGAGGTCGTCTTGTAATCCCATATATGGACCACTCCGTCCTCCTCCCACATCAGGTCTACCGCCCCCACCAAAAGGGGGCCACCCTCTATGGGGACCCTGAAGGGGACCTCCCTCCTCAGCCGCCCCGCGTTGTACAGAGAGCGAAGCTTTTTCCCATGCTCTCCCTCGGCCATGTCGGTCAGCCATCCCCTCACCATTTCGGTCACCTCCACCTGGCCCCAGAGATGTCTGATGTCGGGCGGCAGGGCAGACCGTTTTAAGGACAGGACTTTATCGATGCCCTCCAGGGAGAAGTCCCACCGGGCCAAAATCCAGTGGGCGAGGGTTCCTATGTCCGCCCCACCTGGCTCGCTGCCCTCGCCTCCCTCCCAGGAGAGGTCCAGTCCCTGACGAAACTTTAGCCTCCATCCGTAGGGACAGTGGCGAAACATCGCCCAAGAGGTCGGACTTATCCTCTCAAGACCACCGGAGCGGGAGGGAGAGGGGACTGTGGGGCCTCTCTTTCCACGGACCGTTTCATCCTCACGGGGAGAGGCATCCTGAACCTCTTTGACCACCGAGGCAGCCCCTCCCCCGCTCAGTACCATCCTGAGCCAGGATCCCTCCTGAGGTTCCTCATCGCCCACCAGGATCAAGCCGTCCCTGGCCCTGGTGCAGGCCACGTACAGAAGCCTCTCCCTCTCCTCCTCCTCCGCCTGATCGTCCAAAAACCGGTGGACCTTCCTGCTTAAAAATCCCTCATCGGAGAGCCCCACGCCGAGAAAGGACGACTGAGGCAGGGCCTGGGGAAAGCCCCTGCTTGAGCTGTCGCATCCTGCCAGGACCACCAGAGGGAACTCCAACCCCTTGGAGGCATGTACCGTCATGACCTTTACCACGTCCTCGTCGGCCCCGACGGAGACGGCCTCCTCCTCTTTAGCGCTGCGCCTCATGGCGTAGGACAGCCAGGAGGCCGCACCTGACAGACCCGATCCCACGGTGGACTCGTATTCCCTCAGCAGGTCAACCGTCCGCCTGAGGTTGGCCGCCACGCCGGACCTCTTCCACTCCGCAAACCTGTCCAGTATCGCCCCATCCGCCGCCAGTTCCTGAACCACAGAGGAGGCTCCCCTTACCCGGCCTATCTCCCTCCATATGGACAGCCTTGCCGCCAGATCGGGAAAGGCCTCGGCCAGCCTCTCCGACGGAGCCCCATCCAGAAAGATAAAGGCCTGGGCATCCGACAGGGTCAGGCCCGAAAGTGGAGAGCACAGAAACCCAGCCAGGGCCAGGTCATCGGAGGGGTCGGAGAGAAAATTAAGCAACGCCACCGAGTCCTGTACCTCGGTCCTAGCGTAGTAGGAGGTG
>JAQUTB010000252.1 GCA_028709985.1 Dethiosulfovibrio sp. | reverse complement strand
ATAAGGGGAGCTCAGAAATACATCTTCCCATATCAGAAGCACTCGGACGTGATGTTTAACTCGGCTCTTCTGTACGAGCTGCCTGTACTTAAAGGATATCTCGAGCCGCTCCTACAGACTGTTCCTGAGGATTCTGCGGTGTTTGGTGAATCCCGTAGACTACTTTCTTTGCTCCGGTTTGTGCCGCCATTCCCATCCGACAAGGTTCCCAACGAGTCCATCCTGAGGGAGTTTATCGGTGGAAGTTTGTTCGAGGATTGATGTTATGTGGCCTAAGAGACTGTGGTTGTCTCTGATCGCCGTTTTTCTCCTCTCAGGGACCGCCATGTCCGGAGACCTAGCCCTTGACAGATGGAATTCCGTGTCGGAGAAGGCGGTGAAGTACCTTCCATGGGCTGGAGAGGTATCGTCCCATCCCGAAGGTACCTCGGTGGTATCGCCACTGTGGGTGTGCGTCAAGCAGGAGCACCTTCTGTTCGGGCTGGACGAGGATTCCAGGACGGTCTTTGCCGTGTGGTCCGTGGCCACCGGACGGGTGGTCGGCCAAAAACATAGAGTTGGGGATATGAGAACGCCGGAGGGCGATTTTACCGTACAGAGGATAGACGACGCCTCTTTTTGGCAGCCCTACAGGGATAAAAAGACCGGAGAGACCATAGGTTACGGACCTTGGTTCATCAGGTTAAAGACCGATCCCTGGACCGGAATAGGCATACATGGAACCGACGACGACCACCTTCACGAGATCGGTACCGACGCCAGCCACGGATGTATCAGGATGGCCAATCACTCTCTGCTGGAGCTGAAGGCTGCTGTAGCTCCTGGACAGAGGGTCATAATATTGCCTTGATGTGGGGGTGATCCATTGTCAAAAGTCACCATGTCAGACGTAGCCGATGAGGCTCAGGTGAACAAGGCCACAGTTAGCAGGGCTTTGAAGGGCGATCCTAGGATTTCATCTGCGACCAGGGAGAAGGTGTGGAGCGCCGCTAAGAAGTTGGGCTATAGGGTCGACACCGTGGCTCAGGGTCTATCGAGCAAAAAAACCTCCCTTGTCGGTGTGGTGCTGGGTGATCTGAAGGCGTCCTGGTCTGGCGCTTTCCTCTCCGGCGTGGAAAGGGTTTTAAGTCGCCACCGTATGGATATGATAGTCAAAGAGGCCGACGGACTTCACGCCTCAGGGGACGCGGTTTTTCATAGGTTGGTGGATCGCAACGTGGAGGGCATAATCTGGAACGCTAGAGCCACGTTTTCGAACGTTCTGGAACTCCCTCTTGTGTCGGTAGGAGATGAACACAGCGATTGCTCCATGAGGGTGGTCCACGATAAAGGGGCCGTCTGTCGCTGTGTTTTATCCGTCGCGGGAGAAAGGGCCGTCAGGTATATATCGGGCGATAACCCCCTGTTCCCCTATCTTTTTGAGTTGCAGAGGGAGGGTAATGGGGCTCTCTCCATCTACGATGGTACGATGCCGGCCAGTTTACTCGACCCAGAGGACGTGCTTTTATGCTGTGATCCGGTTTGGAGCAAGGGGATCGGCTATATGTGCCTGGACTGGGGGGCATTTGACGCCGGAGGGATCGGGGCCCGATGTGTGGTCAACCTGGTTAAGGGGAAAGGGGTTAGGCCTAAAGAGGTGTTTATCGCCCCCTCCGTCTACATCGGTGGAGAACGTATAACCTGTTAATGAAAATGCATCTCAACTCTTGACTGTGAGCGACGATGAAAGTATAACTGTGGGTAGGTTTTTCAGGAGGAGATGAATCAGTTGGAAGATAAAGGTCAGTGTAGCGGCAATTGCGAGAGATGTCCCAGCCAAGAGGGATGCTCCGGTATCCCAAAAACCAGCAAGAAGGGCATAAAGAGGATTATCGCGGTAGGAAGCGGCAAAGGTGGGGTAGGTAAGAGCTCTGTCACAGCCCTTTTGGCGGTTGGCCTGGCGAAAAGAGGTTTCTCCGTTGGCGTTATGGACGCGGACATAACCGGTCCTTCTATACCCAAGCTTTTCGGGATCGATTCAAGGCCCTCAGGCAACGAAGAAGGGAAAATAGTTCCCCCTAAGACTGAGAAGCTGGGCATATCTATAATGTCCATGAACCTGCTGCTCGAGGATCCAAAGGCTCCAGTCGTATGGAGAGGTCCACTTATAGGTGGCGTAGTACAGCAGTTCTGGAACGACGTCGACTGGAACGGTCTGGACTGGCTGTTGGTGGATCTCCCCCCCGGGACGGCGGACGCTCCCCTGACGGTGATGCAGACTATAGCTTTGGACGGTATGGTCATAGTAAGTACCCCTCAGGAGCTCTCCGCTCTCATAGTCGGAAAGCAGGCTCGATTGGCGGAGATGATGAACGTGCCCATATTCGGCCTTGTAGAGAACATGAGTTACGTCAAATGTCCCCACTGTGATGAGGAGCTCTACGTCTTTGGCTCAAGCCACTCCGATCAGATAGAGTCGGCGTTTGGTATCTCTACCTTGGCTAAGATCCCCATATCGAAGGATATAGTCTCGCTGGGGGACTCCGGCGATATCGAGGATTACGACGATTCATCGGTCCTAAATTCCCTTGTCGATGGAGTAATTTAAGCAAAAAAGGCAGGCGAGTTGATATCGCCTGCCTTTTACGTTGTCTTCATGCCTTTTCCTTCAGGGATTCAAGGTTGATGGTAGGGGGCTCGATATGGTCCAGCTCTTTCATATTGCCCTCAAGGGTCGCTATCGCATCGCTGTAATCTATCTTCTCGTGACCGCTACAGTGGAAGATCCCTCCCCATACCGATATCTCAGTCCCTAATGGAACGTTTTTAACGATATCTTCCGGGATTTTTTTTAGTTTATCCAGCGTTGTTTTCGCTCCAGCGTTAGGGGTCTCCGGCAATAAGATCAAGAAATCACCGTTGTCCATGAAAAAGCCCAGGTCACACTCCCTCGTATGCCTTTTTATAAATATCCCGTAATGGTTGAGGATGTTTTGTCTGGTTTCGCTGTCAACTTCCTGTCCGTTAAATAGTGTTTTTAACCTTATTTTTATTATTGAAAGCCATCGCCTGTATCGGATAGAACGTTTAAGCTCAGCTGGAATCATTATGTTCGCGTAGGAGGACGAAAACAAACCAGTCGATGCGTGTATCATCTCTCCCTTTTCCTCTATCTCCCTTGCAGGGGGAGGGGCTACCTCCTCTATGAGGCATATCAGCTCCGCTCCATCCTCTCCGGGCTTTCGAAGGATCTGCCATCCCGTGCCTTTGGCGTCTATCCTGTCCACACCGTGGGGAAATATGATGTCGGCCTTCTGCCCTAACAGGACGTTCTCGTCCACATCCAGGAGAGTTAGCATGTCGCTGTTAGCCCCTAGGATGATTCCATCCTTATCCACATCCAGTGTAGGCAGAGGAACCTCCTCCAGGAAAGATCCTATCTCCTTGACGTCCTCCTTTTCCCTTATATCTCTCGGTTCGTCCATCGCGGTCATCACTTTATTTATAAGGGTAACCGTTCCAGCGAAGGAAAGGGCCAAACCGATCCAGGACAGAGCGTAGGGCGCTCCTAGACCTAGGGGAAGGACCAACATCGCGACACCCTGCCCCAGT
>JAQUTB010000251.1 GCA_028709985.1 Dethiosulfovibrio sp. | reverse complement strand
TCGACGCAGAGCGATTCTATCGTCGAGGTGTCCCCCTTCCGATCCTTTCCGAACCTGAAGTCATATCCGACTACTACCCCCGACAGGGGCAGTTCTCCCTCAACGTAAGAAAAAAAATCCCGTGGTTCCATAGAGGATAGCTCCGACGTGAAGGGCAAAGAGAGGACAGATGGGATTTCTAACAGGACCTCCAATAATTTTTTTTCCTCGGGCGAGAACAGTAGGGATATTTTCTCCTGCATAAGCACCATTTTAGGATGAGGAGTAAAAGAAACTACTGCCCATCCAGTTTTTTCCCTCTCAGCCATAGCTCGAGCCGCATGAAAAAGACTCTGATGGCCTAGATGGTAGCCGTCAAAGGCACCGAGGACCACGATCACTGGCACTCACCTCCATCTAGAAAAAGGTTCGTCTCCGGCACAAGAACTCCCCTGCCATCAGCGGTCTTCAATCTGCAAAAGGAGAAAAGCCCTTTCCCCAGAGCGATAACGCCTTTTCCACCGCCCATAGAGCCCCTGGAGACCACCTCCAAACCGGCTACGGGAACCTCTAACCCCTTCCCTAGCCTATCCACAGCGGTGTCCGAAAGGGCATATGTGGCGTAAAAATCGCTGAGGGACTCCATCGGCATAATCGACGACAAAAGATCCTCTCTGTCGAAGGAAAGACTATCGCCTATTTTGATCCCTTTATGGTGTTCAAATGGACCTATGGATCTTCTTAGCAGATCTTTGAGATGGGCCCCACATCCCAGCATCTCACCTATATCTCTGGCTATGCTCCTTATGTAGGTTCCCTTGTGACAAGCGACTTTTATGGGAATTTGGCGACATCCATCGTCGATATCGCCCACTGATATTTGGCTTATGAAAACTGGCCTCGCTGGCAATCGAACGGAGACACGGTTCTCCCTGCATATAGAGTGGGCCCTCTTTCCGTCGACCCTTATGGCCGAGATGGAGGGAGGGCATTGCATCCTGATGCCTAGAAAAGACGGCATTAGACGATCCAATGTTTCTCTATCTACACTGGATATGGCGTTTTCGGCCAAGATCTCCCCTGAGTCGTCGTCTGTCAAGGTGATAACCCCTAAGACGACCTTCCCCTCGTAAGTCTTGGGAAGATCCATAACGTACCTGCATAGCCTAGTGGCCCTCCCTATCAGTACGACCAAAAGCCCCCTAGCGGTCGAATCAAGAGTTCCAGCGTGACCCACCTTGTATCCCCTGCCCAGAGCCCTTTTGACCGCGGAGACGCAGTCAGTGCTCCTCACGCCAAGGGGCTTATCTATCAACAGAAATCCATCAACAGGGTGAGATACTTTTGATGACATTGAGGATCACCTCTTCCATCTTCCCTTCAACGCGACATCCAGAGGCGCAGATATGGCCTCCCCCACCCCACACATGAGCGATATCCTGGACGGAAATCCTACCCTTTGACCGCAGACTTACCTTAACCTCCGATCCGTCCTCGACGAACAGCAGGGCTATTTCGGTGTCTTTTATCCTCATAAGGCTGTTTATGAGGGACTCGGTGTCGTCGTGCTCCGTACCAGTATCTCGAAAATCATCGGCGTAGAGGTAGGAGTAACATATCGATGCCTCCCATTTGGCCCTCTCGAAGGCTCTACCCCAAAGACGAAGTCTCTCAGTGGTGTCCCTGTGATATAGCTTTTCCGATATCTCCGGTGGGCTAACACCGCAGTCGATGAGATCGGCCACGACCCTTACTGTATCGCCTGTGACGTTGGAAAAGGACAGGTTTCCGGTATCGGTTATTATTGCGACATAGAGGGCCTCCGCCATGCCACGGGTCAAAGCTACGCCCATGGATACCGATAGGGAATATATCATCTCCCCAACGGAGGAGGCCTCTCCTTCTACCCAGTTTACAGAACCAAAGAGGGAGTTATCTCCGTGATGGTCTATAACCGCAAGCTCTCCTAGATCCATGCCGTCTATTCCTCTGTCCAACGAGCTGACGTCAACAGAGACGACGAGACCGCCATCTTCCAAATCCAACTCGGATATAGACTGCTTAGCGAAATAGGAATCGGAGCACGGGAGAAATTCATATCGCCCCGGCAGAGGGTCCCTCCCCCACCACTTTACTTCCTTCCCAAGGGAGATCCCTATCTGAACCAAGGCACTGGCCGATCCTAACGTATCGCCGTCGGGCTTGACATGGCTCACGACGATCCATTTTTCACTCCTCGTAAGGATATCCTTCAAGCTATCCTTAGAGTTCTTCCCCGTCCTCATCTTCAGCCTCATCTACCACCTGACCTATAGCTTTGTCCAAAAGCAAGTCTATGGACCTACCGTAATCACCGCTCGCATCGTAGACAAAGGATAGACTGGGAACCGTCCTCATCCTGATGGTTTTAGCTATAGAAGTCCTCAAAAAAGTGCTTACTTTCTTCAGAGACTCGGAGACAGCCCTTCTGTCCTCGGGGATTATGGTCGTAAAATAGACCTTGGCAACCTTTAGATCCCTGCTGCAATCCACCCCGGTGATAACGGCTTTTTTTGCGTCCTCAACTTTTATAGTAAATTCTATAAGCTTTGATAGTTCCCTCTGTAGTTCCTTGTTTATCCTTTCCATTCTAAAACCTGCCATATAAAACACCTCTTTTCGTCTCAAGACAACGAGATCACCAGAGGCTTCGTATCCCCTGGTGACCTCGTTTGGGTTAAACAGTCCTAGAGATGCCTTTTTTCCTCGATGAGGTCGTAGGCCTCAACGACGTCGCCCTCTTTGATGTCCTGGAACTTGGCAAAGCTCATGCCACATTCGTAACCGGCTCCTACCTCGGAGACGTCGTCCTTAAAACGCCTGAGGGCAGAGAGCTCTCCTTCCCAATAGACAACCCTGTCCCTTATGAGGCGGACTTTAGAACCTCTTTTTATAGTTCCCTCGGTGACCATACAGCCAGCGACCTTACCGGCCTTAGGCACCTTGAATATCTCCCTTATCTCCGCCTGTCCAAGGATATTCTCCCTTATATTGGGGGCTAGCATACCCTCCATGGCGGCCTTTATGTCGTCTATCACGTCGTAGATAACGCGGTAAAGCCTTATCTGGACGTGCTCCTTTTCCGCCATCTTTTTAGCGTTGTTATCGGGTCTTACGTTAAATCCGATAACGATAGCGTCAGAAGCGGAGGCCAACATTATGTCCGACTCAGAAAGCCCGCCGACACCGGTGTGAACGATGTTTATCCCGACCTCTTCCGTGACCATTTTCTCCAAAGACCCGGTCAAAGCCTCTAAGCTACCCTGAACATCGCATTTTATGAGCAAATTGACGGTGGGAGTCGCCCCGTCCTGCATCTTCGAGTAAAGCTCCTCCAGGGTCATCCTCGGAGCCATCTGATTCGCAGCGAACCTACGCTCCTGATCCTTGGTCGAGATGGAATCCCTGGCGTCTTTCTCGCTTTCAACAGTGATAAACCTCTCACCAGGTTGGGGTACATCGCTGAGCCCGAGGATCTCCACTGCGGTGCTGGGTCCGGCAGCCTTAAGCTGTTTACCGGAGTAGTCGATCATGGCCCGAACCTTTCCCCAGGAGGATTCCATGAGGACTATATC
>JAQUTB010000250.1 GCA_028709985.1 Dethiosulfovibrio sp. | reverse complement strand
CTCCAGCCCTGGCCGCCTCTATGGCGGCGTTCAAAGCCAGTAGGTTCGTCTGATCGGCGATCCTGGTTATGTCTCCAACGAAACCGCTGATGGAATCGACTGACTCGCCTAGGCTCCTTATCCTGTCTATGCTCTCCTTAGAGATAGATCTTGCCTTTTCCATACGGGATATGGCCTCAATAACCTTTTCGGTCGCCTTGGTGCTCTCGTCCGAGCTCGCCTGTGCGGCCTGAGCCCCCTCTGTGGCGGAGATCGCGGTGGATTGGGCACTCTCCGCCACCTCCTGCACCGAGGCCTCTCCCTCGGACAGGGCGGAGGAATTTTTCTCCGACATAGAGTTGACCTTTTCCACCGAAACCCATATCTCCTCCATTGAGGCGTTCGACTCCTGGGAGAAAGCCGCCAGGGAGGTCGACCTCTCCGCCACGTTCTGGGCCTCTTTTGTTATCTCTCCGACGATGTTTCTGAGGCCAGAGATCATGTCGCTCATGGAGTCCGCCAGCTGTCCTACCTCGTCTGACGATCTGATCATAAAATCGTCCCTGGTTATGGACAGGTCTCCGTCTTTTGCCCTGGATGCCAGAAGCGACGCTGTTTTTACCGGTCGGACCACTCTGCCCACGAAGAGAAGCACCACAATCGAAAGGGCCACTAATGCGCAAAAGCCCACTATAACTCCCTGGAACAGTATGGAACGAGCTTCGCTGTAGATCATGTCGTAAGGTATGGCGATCTGAACCGACCATGGCGCGTCGTAACGGTCAACCACGACGGGCTGGAAAATCTCGTAGACCTTTCCTCCGACTATATCCGACGTCGCGGTGCGACTGAAGGCCTTTCCGCTGGAGAGGGCCTTCATGGCCTCTGGATCGGACAGCTTGGTACCGATCAACGATCTGTCGGGGTACGCCACGTAGGTTCCAAGATCGGAAAGCAATCCAGCGTACCCGGTCCCGAAGGGTTTTATCTCGGAAAACACCTTTTGGTAGGTGTCCATTGCTATGTCGACCCCGACGACCCCGATGGTCTTACCTCCGGAGAATATGGGAAGGCAGAGAGATGTCATCATGACCATCTCACCTCCGACCTCCCATTCCGCCGGATCGAATATAAGGGGCTTGCCCGTCTTCATCGGGACCAGATAGTAATCGGATGTCTCGTACTCGACACAGGGGTCAAGTATTATGTCCCCCTTGGATCGGACCGTGTAGGGCACAAACCGACCTGTATGGTCGTGGCCCGGCTTTCCGACGTACTGGTCGTCCTTCCCGTCGAAGGCCCCTGGCTCGAACACCGCCCAGGCCCCCAGCAGCTGGGGGTTGGACTCCACGGTTGCCCTTAGAAGGGCTATGCCCAGATCCCTGTCGGCCTTTCCCTGGGACACCATGGCCGCCAAGTTAACCGACAGGTCTCGCCCGTGGGTGAGGGCCCTCCCGAGGTACTCGGAAACCTGGGTCCCGTAGCGCACTGACATCTCCTCTCCTATGCGGTATGCGTTGCCTAGAGCCATCTCTCCGGCCCTGTAGGTGAGTATCCCAACCGCCGCGGCGAAGGTGACGAAGGTCACCGATAGAATCACGGCCAGAAGTTTGGCCTTCAGTCCCCATGATCTCATTCTGTAGCCTCCCTTAATATCTCTACACTCTATAGGGTCAATTCTACCATCACGAAAGTGACCGCCAAAGAGACAAATGTATCAACTACGCATCAAAAAAGCTGTGGGTCGAGATCTACCCGGATCTCGACCCACGTTCAAACCAGCCTAATAGTTGCTACTCACGTCGGTCACTCCGTCCAACATATCGGACAGAAACGGCGGCATGGCGAATGATCCTCTGTGTATCTGAGGCGTGTAATACCTAAGGCCTTCTGGGGCCTTCCTGACCGGCTCGGATGGGTCGTGTGCCTTGGAGCCTATGGCGTAAAGCCACATACCGGAGGGATAGGTCGGCATAAAGCCAAGATAGGGATAGACCGCAGGGAAGACCTCCTTCATAGCCCTGTAGGCCGGGACCATCACAGCTGCGTCGGTTATGGGCGACTCTATATGTGTCACCATAAACCCGTCATCGGACAGGGCTTCCCAGACGTCCCGATAGAACGGGGACTGAAATAACCCCGCCGCCATCTCCACAGGATCGGTGGCGTCGACGATTATCACGTCGAACTCGCCCTTATGGTCCTTCATATAGACCATGGCGTCCATGGGGAGTATCTCCGCCTTAGGGTGGTCCATGGCACAGCTCACAGTCGGGAAGTACTCCCTGGAGGTGTTTATTACCTCCTCGTCAATATCCACCAAGACTGCGGCCTCGACCGAGTCGTGACGAACCACCTCTCTGAGGGCCCCTCCATCGCCTCCCCCGACTATAAGCACCTTCTTTGGATTGGGATGGGAGCATAGCGCCACGTGGGCCATCATCTCGTGATAGCAGAACTCGTCCCTCTCCGTCAGCTGGATGGCCCCGTCAAGCACCAGCATCCTGCCGTACTCGGCCGTGTCCAGCGCCATTATGGACTGATAGGGGCTCTCCTTTCTGACTAGCTCCCCGTTTATCCTCAGAGAAAGTCGGAGATCCCTGGTGGATTCCTCCGTAAACCATACCTCGTTACGCCTCTTGTCTCGGGACGTCATAAAACAAACCCCTTTCAAACATCTCGTAAAAGCGCGACCGTCTATCGGCCGAGCTTTGCCTTCAATAATCCCACCTGATCGGAGTAAAGTCGATGCAACTTAGACCTGTACTCCGGCACGTTTTTGCCCCTGTAGATATCCAGGGCCCTGTCGAGGTTTCCCCCACTCCTCTTCACAGCGTCCTTCAGTATGTAGGACCCAACATATATGTTTGGCCTTGAGTGAAGGAGATGGGACGGAGACTTGACCGTAGGGAACACCCTCGGGATCCAGCTTTTGTTGGCGCGCCAGTTGACCTGCATAAGGCCGTAGGCGAGGCCGCTTTTAGCCTTAACCCTCACCGATGACTCCTTGACGATTATGGAGGAGATCAAAAAAGGGTCAAGGCCGTACTTGTCCGATATGGCCTCCACAAGGGACGCGTATCCCCTTGCCGCCTTGGCGCTGAGAGAGGGATTTTTGGTCATAAAATACTCCGACATAACTGCAACCCGGGCCTTTGCGTACTTTTTTGAAAGGTGTTTTTCCATATATTTGGACGCCTGGCTGCCGCTGAAATAGGCGGTGTAGGCCTGGGCCTGACAGGCTGAGAAGGCCACCCACAGGACCACGGCGACTACGGCAAATAGATTCCTATTTCGCATCTTTTGATCTCCCTCCTCCCTCTATCTGGTTTATCAGGGACAGCCCCTTGATCTCTCGTCCCACCATATCCCTGATCGAATCCATCAGGTCCGGCTCTATGGAGGCCCACTCCCTGCGGACCGTCGAGTTGACATCCGAGGCCAAGGATTTTTTTGCCTTCTCCACCGTCCTCTGTATGGATTTATCGGACAGCATAGCTCGAGAGATCAAACCCGGTATATGGACGTCCTCGATACCTTTCTTCAACGACCGCCGTCCGGCAAAATATCCTCCGATTCCTATAGCTCCCCCCACTATCAAACCAGGAAGCCCCGTAACCACCAGGGCTCTACCGCCCCCC
>JAQUTB010000249.1 GCA_028709985.1 Dethiosulfovibrio sp. | reverse complement strand
TTCGAAGAGGAAGCATACCCTCCCTGGACAGGTCGGTGATGTCCCTTCCGTCGTAGACGATACTGCCCCCTTTGGGCTCTATCAGCTTTATGACAGTCCTGGCCACGGTCGACTTTCCGCAGCCCGACTCGCCGACGATGGAGAAGACCTCCCCTTTGTCCATGGAGAAGCTGACCTTATTGACCGCCTTCACGATCCTCTCCCTCTTGACCAGTCGGCCCCTCTCGAAAACTATCTTGCTTAGAAAATCGGTGTTAAGGTCGAACCGTTGTTCCAGGTCGGTCACCTCCAGAAGGCGGCTCATCTAAAGGACCTCCTCTCTAAAGGGAAAATGACAGGCTACCTGGTGGCTCTGAGACATATTAATAACCTCCGGTTCCTGGACGTGACATATCTCTTTGGCCCTGGTGCATCTCGGGGCGAACTTACAGCCCTTTGGCAGGTCGAACATATTAGGGACTATTCCCTTTATGGTCTCCAGCCTGTTTTTATCCCTTTCAAGGTCGGGGATCGAGCCTATGAGTCCCTTCGTGTAGGGATGGGCGCTTCGGTCTATAACGTCCCTGGTTGGGCCGCTCTCGACCACCTTGCCGCAGTACATGACGTTTATCCTGTCCGCCATCTCGGACACAACTGCCAGGTCGTGGGTCACAAGTATAAGGGACCGTCCCTTTCCCCTGACCAGCTCCGCCATAAGCCTCAGTATCTGGGCCTGGATAGTCACGTCCAGGGCGGTTGTGGGCTCGTCGGCTATTATCAGCTTAGGGTCCGCCGCCAGGGCTATGGCTATGATCACCCTCTGTCTCATGCCGCCGCTGAACTGGTGGGGATAGGCCTTCAGCCTGCTCTCGGGGTTGGATATGCCCACCGACCGCAACAGCTCTATAGAGGCTGCCTTTCTCTCCTTTGGGGATAGATCTGTGTGGAGTATGAGGGTCTCCTCAATCTGTTGCCCGATCGTGTAGACCGGGTTAAGGGAGGTCATAGGGTCCTGGAATATCATGGAGATATCCTTGCCTCTGACTCTGTTCATCTGGGACTCGGACAGCCCCATCAGATCCTTGCCCTCGAAGAGGATCTCCCCCGACTCTATCCTTCCCGGCTCCTCTATCAGTCTTATGACGGAAAACCCTGTCACCGACTTCCCACCGCCTGACTCGCCGACGATGGCCAGGATCTCCCCTTCGTCCACCCAGAAGGACACGTCGTCCACCGCCTTGACGGTCCCTTTGAAAGTGTGAAAATAGGTCCTCAGGTTTTTTACCTCCAGGAGCTTTTTAGTCATAGTCTGCCCTCCTCATTTGAGCTTAGGGTTAAGCTCGTCCCTCAGAAAGTCCCCAAGCAGGTTTATCCCGAAGACTATGACCATGATATAGAGCCCCGGAAGGATCGACACCCACCACAGGCCGCTGTAAAGGACGGTAAAGCCGTTGTTGCAGAGCATGCCCAGAGACGGTCTGGTAAGAGGCACACCCATGCCCAGAAAGCTCAGGCTGGCCTCGGTGAGGATAAAGGACCCCACCTGTATGGTGGATAGGACTATTATGGAGGCAAAGACGTTGGGCAGGACGTGTCGGACCAGGATTCGTAGATCAGGCAGGCCTATCACCTTCGCAGCCTCTATATACTCGCTTTTTTTGACCGACAGTGTCTCTCCCCTGACGGTCCTGGCGTAGCGAACCCATCCCACCAAGGTCAAGGAGAGCAGGATGTTAAACACGCCCTTGCCCAGCACGGACATCAATAACAACGCTATCAGCATTGTCGGGAAGGACAGCTGAATGTCGGCTATCCTCATTATTATGCCGTCCACCTTGCCCCCGAAGTACCCCGCCATCAGGCCCAGGGCTATCCCTATGACGCTGGCCATGATGGTTCCCGCTATGCCGATAAACAGCGAGACCCTGCTGCCGTACACTATGGCGCTGACCATGTCCCTGCCCTGCTGGTCGGTGCCCAGGAAGAACTTCGCCTCTCCTCCCTCGAGCCACACAGGGGGCTTATAGGCGTCCCCCAGCTCCAGTGAAGCGATATCGTAGGGGTTTTGTACCGTCCATATAGGGCCTAGCAGTGCCACCAGGAGCACCAACACCACCATAATCGACCCAGCTATGGCCGAGGGGGAACGGCGGTAGTTGTGGAATATCTCCGAACGGAGAAAAAGGCCCCACCGGCCCGCTGTCTTTTCGCTCATATTCCGCTCCCCCCTACTGAAGATCGATCCTAGGATCGATAAAGACGTAAAGTATGTCCACTATGAAATTTATAAAGACGAACATAACCGCCACGAAAAGTATATAGGCCGCTATTATGGGCCTGGCGGCGATGTTGATGGCGTCTATCAGGAGCTTCCCCATGCCAGGCCAGGCAAAGATGGTCTCGGTGATGGTGGTGAAGGCTATAAGGCTCCCCATCTGAAGGCCGAAGATGGTTACAACCGGTATAAGGGTGTTTTTTAGGGCGTGTCCGAACAGCACCTTCCGCCTTGGAACTCCCTTAGCCCTGGCGAAACGGACGTAGTCCTGCCTCATGTTCTCCTGCATCCCCGACCTGGTCAGCCT
The DNA here is from genome assembly GCA_028709985.1 of Dethiosulfovibrio sp. Lineage (GTDB taxonomy): Bacteria > Synergistota > Synergistia > Synergistales > Dethiosulfovibrionaceae > Dethiosulfovibrio. The sequence goes on along the minus strand of JAQUTB010000249.1, from coordinate 1,060 downwards.
TATGATGGTCGCCACGTTGCCCAGTGCCAGTGTGATGGATGGCAGTATTATGTGCTGCCAGCCGTTAACCGTCGCAAGGCTGGTGTTTATGCCCAAAATAGTCCCTACGTCCCCTCTCCCCGATACCGGAAGCACCCCCAGATAGAGGCTGAAGAAGAATATCATCACCATACCTATCCAGAAGGAGGGCATGGAGATACCCGCTATGGAGAAGGCCATGACCCCCTGACTGAACTTGCTCTTTGGATAGGCCCCTGAGAGCACCCCAAGGGGGATCCCCAAGGAGGCGGAGAGGAGCAGTGCCACCACGACGATCTCCAGCGTCGCTGGAAAACGCTCCATTATCAGCCCCAGTGCGGGCAGGTGATACATATAGGACTTGCCGAAATTGCCATGAAGGGCGTTTTTAAGGAATATGCCGTACTGCACCGGCAGGGGCTTGTCCAGCCCCAGATATTGGACCACCGCCTGTATCTCCGCCTCGGTGGCGTTCTCCCTCACCATGAGGTAGACCGGGTTTCCCATGACGCTGGTGAAGACGAACACTATCAACGAGACCACAAAAAGGACCAGTACCAGCTGAATCAGTCTCTTCACTATAAACCGGAACACTTAACCGCCTCCATCCCTATGGCCGAGGGCGACGGTCCTTTTACCTCAGACCTGTCGCCCCCGTTTTTTTGTGGTCTAGTCTTTAAAGCTGATGTCCCAGGCGTAAACGTACTTGTTGCTTCTGGGCTGGTACTCTATACGGCTGTTGTGGGCGTAGATATCCTCCTGGAAGTGAAGGGGGATGTAGGAAACGTCCTCCGCCGCCATGGCCCATACCTTGCGCATTATGCCGTCCCTCTCGGCGGGGTCCGCCGTGGCCATCGCCTGGTCTATGAGTGCGTCCGCATCGGGGTTGAGGTAGTAGCCTCTGTTGACCCCGCCGTAACCTTCCTTGACCGGGCCGTCCTGTGTGATACTGTAGATCATATCCAGAGCCATAAGGGCGCTCTCGCCGCCTGAGTCGGCCCATCCGGTCATGCAGAAATGGGTGTTATCGCCGTTGCGGTTG
>JAQUTB010000248.1 GCA_028709985.1 Dethiosulfovibrio sp. | reverse complement strand
TGTCCAGGTCGAAGGCCAGCCCACTTTTGGGCTCGTCGCCCAAAACGACGTTACGACAGACCGACATGGAGGGAACTAACATGAAGTGTTGATGAACCATGCCTATGCCGGACGCCATGGCATCCCTGGGGGACCTTATGGAGAGAGACTTACCGTCGATGGAAAATTGCCCTTCGTCGGGGCTGTATATGCCGTAGAGGCACTTCATCACCGTCGACTTCCCGGCCCCGTTCTCTCCCACCACGGCATGGATTGTCCCGCCGGTGATGTCCACGGAGAGATCGTCCACAGCGACGAAAGGCCCGAACCTCTTGGTCAGACCCTTTATGGACAGCCTATCCAAGGTCTTCCTCCGCAGGGAGGACCCATATGGAAAGGGCATCGAGGCTGGAGAGAGTTTCCTCCTTCCCGTCAAACGATACTTGAACGTCCCTACCTCGGCCATCGTCGACCCTCTTGACGGTCTGACCAGGTATAAAACCCCTCTCGCTCAGGCCGATCCTCCTGGACCTTCCCTCGGTGGTGAGCCTGAGGACCTTCGCCTCCTGTCTGGGAAGGAGCATAGTCAAGGGGATCGATAGGTGCTCTGGATTTGCGACGAACATCTCCATCGCTGGAACCCACCCTCTGCCCTCAGCCTTGGAGTGACAGCAAAAATCCACGAACGCCGCAAGTTTTCGCTCCGACGCCGGATCAAGGGCGTGTTCGGCGGCACAGGCCATCTCCTCGGCCACCGAGTCGTCGAGACCGAGAAGTTGGGAGAACAGGAAAGTCATATGCTGGTGTCTCCTGTAGGTCTCAAGCGCCTTCTCTCGCCCCTCCCTGGTAAGCTCGATCTTTCCGTATCTCTGGTGTTCTAGAAGCTCCAGCTCCACCATCTTGCGCACCGCTACGACCACAGTGGCCTTCCTGACGCCGAGCCGCGAAGCCAGCTCCGTGACGGAGGGTACGCCCCCCTCCAGTTCAATTTCTAGTACCGTTTCGAGATAGTCCTCGATCCGTTCTGTTATGGCCATGGTCTCACCACTTTCCTGGTAGTTGTTCATACATGATGAGAATACCTAACTTGAAGAGCAGTGTCAAATTAAGTAAGGGCAACCTTCTATTCTGAATAGATAGGGTTTGGAGGGGAGAGATAGCCCCTCAGGTCGAAGCGAGCCCTGGTAGTCGAAAAGGATAAATCCCCTGTCGTGGTCGATCCTCAGACACCAGTCGGGACGGCGAACCGACAGTATGTCCGAGGTCGAGTCCTTCAAGAACCTGTCGACCTCACGAAAGACGCCGGAAAAAGCCCGCATGAACTCCTCCCATCGAATGGGAACTATCTGTATCAAAAAAACCACCTCCCACTCGGAGCATATCAGCGGTCACGATGAAGCGTCAAGGTAAAGAAGGCCCATTCGGTATATGTACCTATGGATGAAAACGGGCTTTTCTGGTATAAGTGTTCCTCGGACACAAAATATCTAAAGTTTGGAGGCTACACAGCATGAAAAGAAAGGCAACCATAGCTATCATAATGGCCCTGTCCCTGTCCGGGGCGGCCTTCGCCCAGAGCTCCACGGCAAAACCCGACGATGTCCTCGCCAAGGTAGGGGACGAGGTCGTGACCCAAGCGGACGTGGACGAGGTTTTGGCCGGAGTCCAGCCGAGCCAGAGAGCCTACCTAAGCACGCCTGAGGGCAAGAGGGAACTGGTAGAGCATATATCCGAGTCCAAGCTGTTCTACCTATGGGGCAGGGACAACAAGATAACAGAGACGGAGAAGTTCAAAGACGCCATCTCCCAGATGGAGAAGAGGCTTGTAGCGGCTCTTGCCATGGAGAAGATACTCTCCGACGTTAAGGTCGAGGACAAGGAGGTCCAGGCCTTCTACGACGAGCATAAGGCCGCCTTTGAGGTTCCGGAATCGGTCAAGGCCAGCCACATATTGATCCAGGTGTCCAAGGACGCTGGAAACGACCTTTGGAACAAGGCTAAAAAGGACCTGACAGCCCTCAGGAAGGATATCTTGGCAGGCAAAGTCTCCTTCGAGGACGCAGCCAAAGACAGATCCGACTGTCCTTCCAAGGCCGACGGCGGAAACCTGGGCTTCTTCACAAAGGGTCAGATGGTTCCCGAGTTCGATGAGGTCGCCTTCAGCACCAAGGTCGGAGAGATAAGCGCTCCGGTCAAGACCCAGTTTGGGTATCATATAGTGAAGGTCACCGACCACAAGGAAGCCTCCACCCGTCCGTTCGAGGAGATAAAGGAAGAGCTGAGACAGCAGCTTCTCCAGAAGAAGCAGATGGAGGTCATGAAGGGATACGTCGAGAAGCTTCACAAGCAGTACGAGGTCAAAATACTCCTTCCCGAGAAGGAAGCTGCCTCCTCGGACAAGAACTAATACGACAGATACGATAGACAAAGAAGGCCCCTTGCCTAGGCGAGGGGCCTTCTTTTAATCTAAATACGATTAATACTCTAGAGGACATTTATAAATTAACGTCAGTCTCCCCTCGGAGAGGCCGTTCCGTCAAAGCCCATTCGAGCCCGTATTTTCGACCTGCCGTCGTGTAGTCGAATGGGGCGACAGGACGTCGCCCCAAGCCGAGGGGGCACAGGACGTGCCCTCCGAGGCGGTTCGTACGGAACAGGCAGGTCGAAAATACGATCGGGCGAGACAGGGCGCAGACGGAACGGCCTCTCCGAGGGGAAGCGTTTTTAGATGTGTCCTCTAGTCTGAGCCACCGACGACCTGTTTTAGAAGGCCCTCCACGATCTGCTGTTTGACCTGATCCCCGGCCTCCGCCTCCTGGCCGCCGCCCTCTCCCGTTGGGATGTCGATTTTTATCCTTATCCTAGGCTCACCGGGCGACGACGGCAAGCCGTCTCCTCCTATGCCTATTCCCTTTTCGCTGATCTTGAGCTTGGATATGACCGGAGACTCGAAAGTTCCACCCACGTGCAGGCTTATTTCCCGGAACTCCTGGGAGGAATAGCCACCTATTAACCCAGACAGAATGTCAGTCGCCAGAGAACGAGGATCTTTGATCCCCTCCAATATGCTGGCCTTAAAAAGGCTCCTCATCGCGCCCAAAAAGGCGTTTAAGGCGTTGAGGTTGACCTCCCCGCCGCAGGACAGATCCAGAGGAGCCTTATCCTGACCGGAGGACGACCTTATGGAGCCGCTGGCCTCGAGGTAACGGAACACCTCGTCGCCAGGCCAAGCGGATATCCTACTGCCGGGAAGTATGTAGAGCTCCTGTCCGTCCAGGTTGAAGTTGGCGGATACATCCCGTATCTTTAAGGGCTTTCCCTTTGTCACTCCATCCAGGACCTTGAAGCCCGAGAGCTCAACGGCTCGTCCCTTCAAGAAGCCGGTGATGTCCACCAAAAAGGCCCGCCCCGCCACGCCGGACATATCCAGCCTGAGGTCGACGGTCCCGGAGACGGTTCCGGGGAGGGACGCGGCGTCCTTGACCAGAGGCTTGAGATCCGCGCTCTTGACCTCTGCCCTGCCCTTCCATGTGTTTTTCGTCAGGTCCACGTTCAGGTCCATGGTTCCGGCCCCGCCATATAGGTTGGCCCTGCCGCCCTTTACCGTGAGAGACGTCCCCTTTATCGCGACGGGGAGGGATACGGACCTCAATTTT
>JAQUTB010000247.1 GCA_028709985.1 Dethiosulfovibrio sp. | reverse complement strand
ATATTCCTCTTCGGCATACCGTCGGCCCTCTCAAACGGGGCTATGGACATAAAGCTCTTCGGAATGGGCTTCCTGGACGGCCTGGACTGGCTGTGCAACAACATCCTTCTGACGAGCTGCGGAATACTCATATGCCTGTTCGCAGGATGGGTCGTAGGGGACAGGATGAGTAAAGAGGTCACCAACGACGGCAAGCTCTCCTTCGCCCTCCTCACGCCCTGGACCTGGATCCTTAAGGTGGTCGCCCCTGCGGCGATACTGGTGATTATCTACAATGGGTTAAAATAAAAGTGAGGGGTCTTCGGCCACAGACGGCTGAAGACCCCTCTTTAAGGTGTAAAATGGACATACAATGGCATATAGACAGACAAAATCTTTCCAGGAGGGATCACATGCTATTAGTCCCCAGAAGCGTTAGAGGAACTTTCATCCTGATACTGACGGCACTGACCATGCTGACGATCATCCCTGCGTTTTTTTTCGTGAAGGAAGAGCAGAACAGGGAGAGAGACGTGGCCATGAAGGCCATGGATAACGCCCTGAGATTGCAGTCGGCCTACATGGCCCGCTGGTTCGAGCTGAACATAATGGAGGATATCCAGGCGGTGGCCAAACTCCGATCGGTCAGGACGATGGACCTGGAGGGTATGGCGGAGGACTTCAGGGCCATGGCCTCGGACAGGACCGACCTGTCCAAACTCTTTTATTTCGACCGGAACGGAGCGCCTTTGGTGGACATCGACAACGGGATAATATCGGAGGGGACCTACAACGTCTCGGACAGGGACTACTTCCAGGAGGCAAAAAAGGGCCTCTCAACCGTAACCGACGTCCTGGATGCGAAGGATGAACAGTCAACTCAGATAATAGGCTTCTCCGTTCCCGTGATCAGAGAGGGGATTTTCGACGGGGTCGTGTTCGGCTCGGTCCATCTGTCCCACCTTATGGACATGATCCAGAGGCAGAGCTTCGGTGAGAGCGGATCCTTTAGGCTGTTCAACTGCGACGGATCTCCTCTGGAGGGGGGATCAGAGTATAAGCCATGCTTCTATCCCGACCACATAAAAGACGAAAACGGCCTTTTTTTCACCGAGACAACTGAGAACGGTAAAAGCTACATGACAAGGGTAGTTCCACTAGCCTACGGAGGCCTGTACATAGGGGGAACCCTGGACCTGGACGAGGTTAAGGCCGGATCGGACCGGATCATCAGGACTTCCATGACAGCCCTGACCGTGGCGATCGCAACTATGCTGCTGTTTTTCATTCTGCTGTCCCGCAGAATAACAAAATCCATAAACAAGGTTCAAGGACAGCTCTCCTCGGCATCGGAAGGTGAATACGCACCGACGACCCTTCCTAGGATGGAGCTGCCTTTGGAAATGGAGCAGATATGGAAAAGCGTCGAGCAACTCAAGGGTAAGGTGAGAAGCTCCATAGACGCAATTCGGGAACTGGGAATAAGGGATTCTCTTACCGGGCTACATAACCGGCGTTACTTCGAGGACGAGATAGCAAAAGCAGCACGAGAGGATCACGACCCAGTGACGGCGCTCATCTGCGACGTCAACGGCCTCAAGCTGGTGAACGACGCCCTGGGGCACGAGTGGGGAGACAGGCTTATAACGAAGGCCGCCTCGGTGCTGAAGGCCATCTCGGAGCCGGGAGACATTGTAGCCAGGGTCGGAGGGGACGAGTTTGCGGTCCTCCTGCCCAACGACTCGGGAAATCGGGACATAGAGACCAGGCTCAAGGAGGAAATGGCTTCGATAAACTCAGGAGACGACATACCTCTCCAGATGGCCTGGGGCGTGGCCAACGGCAGAGCATCCATAAGGTCTATAGAGGAGATAATCAAAGAAGCCGACGGCAGGATGTACGCCAGAAAGGAGACCCAGAGGGACCAGGCCAGGGACGCTATTTTGACCTTCTTCCTGAGGATGATATCCACCAGAGAGGGCCGGAAGGTGGGATACATGGAGCGATGCCGTTCCATAATGTCGGAGTTCGTCTCCACACTAGGGGAAATGGACGAGACCTTTAAGGACAGGATGATCCGCCTGGCCGGGATACACGACATAGGGCTTGTGGGGGTCAACCCGGACATACTGCGCAAGACCGACCCACTCACCGATGAGGAGAAGAAGGAGGTCCGTAGCCATCCAGAGATAGGATACCGGATCGCCATAGCGGCCCCCACTCTGTCGGACCTGGCGGACGCCATTATGCACCACCATCAGAGGTGGGACGGGACCGGCTACCCTCTGAGAAAGTCCGCTGTCTCCGGGAAGGGTATCCCCCTTGAGAGCCGAATAATGACCCTGGTTGACTCCTACGAGGCCATGACCCATAAAGAGGCCATAGAGGAGATCGGCAGATGCAGGGGAAGCCAATTCGACCCCGAGTGGGCCGACAGGTTTGTGGCGTTTCTGGAGAAAAAGGGGCCGGGAATCCTGTGACCTAAATAAAAGGCTGTCAAAACTCCTTAGGTAAGCTTTTCAACAGGTTTGACATCGTCGTTATCTCATATCCATCCACCGTAAACCTCTTAGTTGGCATTGGTATGCCTGATGAATTATTCAATATCACGACATACCAATCCCGCTGATTTGGCCTAGCGGCTATAAGGATAGATAGGAAACTCAAGGAGGGGAAATTGGCTTTAAACTTTTTCTCTGACTCCCTTGTCTGGTCTACCCAGGATAAAACGTCAGAGTTGAAATCCGGGAAAAACCAATCCAATGAAATTTCTTTTCTGTATTTGCACTCCACTATCAGTGGGTGTCTTTCTTGGTCTTTAAAGTAAATATCGCCATATTCCGTCCGAAAATTCCCAGATGACTGTGCCCTGTGGCATTCATGGTCATTTAAACCAAAATGGCCTTGGAGAATTTTTACTACTTTTGTTTCAAAGTAATTTCCTCTGATTTTATTTTTTGCTGGCAATTTTTATCAACTCCTATTTGGCGGGTGATAGTTCTGATCAGGCATCACGTAGCTTATCACATGGTGGATCTCGACGGACAATGATCAGCGTCATCCCTACCCTAGCGACGAACTGTTTCCAAAATGGAAACAGCTTGTTTCCTATCCAATTCCCCAAAATCGTGATAGACCAAGGGACAGGGGCCTCCGCCGTAGATGGCGGAGGCCCCTGTCCCTTGAACATAAACCACATCACACAAAAACACACATAGATATTTTTAATTGAAACCGGCAGTTTTATCGACAAAAAGTCGTTTTTTATGCTAGAATCAGTTAAAAATATCAAAGGTGATGATGCTAATGCCATCCACGGTTGAGCTTCGACGTACCATCACCGTCGAGGAAATTCCCGTAGAGATGCTGTTGAAGGCCCTTGAGAGCTACAGTTCACCACGAGATGCGATCTCAAATCTAGTTGATCAGGGGATTCTGGTTCGGGTCTCCCCTCGATGGTACGCTTGGGGACAGGGGCTTCGCCGAAGGCCGATATGTACTCCCTACCTCTCCAACGTGCTGTACGGTCCCTCTTACGTCTCATTGGAATATGCCCTGGCTTTTTACGGCATGATCCCAGAGAGGGTCCATCAGATAACGGCAGTGACGACCTTACGGGCGAAAAAGCTCCAAACACCTGTAGCAGATTTTTCCTAC
>JAQUTB010000246.1 GCA_028709985.1 Dethiosulfovibrio sp. | reverse complement strand
GTCCGCAAGGCTGGACATGATCCAAAACCTCCAGACTTTAGGTATGTCCCTAAAGGAGATCAAGGAACAGCTGGAAAGACAGGACGTCTCCGCCATGGAGGATTTGCTTTTCATCCAGAAGGATAGGTTGGATCAGCAGATAGACCACATGAACAGTATCAGGAGATCGATCGAGCGAGCTATAGCCAACTACGGACGCTACAGTTCTACCCCTAGAGACGGGACCATCTTCACCGAGCTTATGGGACAGAGAAAAATCTATCGGTACGACAGCGGTATAAACTTCTACGACTTTGGGCTGGAGACCTACGAGTACATCCTCAGGGAGCTTAAAAAACATATATCCCTGAACCGTCTGCCTATGGTCTACTTCTGCAACGTGGGAACCATTATGAGGAGGGAGAGGCTTCTCCGCAGGGATTTCGTCTCCACGGAGGTTTTCATCTTCGTGGACGAGGATTTCCAATGTAGCCATGGAGACCCTCTATGCCTGTCGAACCTGGAGATACTGCCATCTCAAAGCTATATCTGTATATCATGCGATAATTTTCATAAAGAGAGAGCCTATGCGGAAAGGCTCCTGGACCACGCTGAGGAGATGGGCTACTCGATTTCGGGGGATTACGTATGCGAGGTCATAACCGATTTACCGGTTTTCGTGAACAACGAGAGAGGGATGTCCATAAAAATCCAGATACCGGTACGATTTTAGGGCTTGACTCTATACCTACTATAGGGGATAAAGTGACATTAGATAATAAATTCACATAACCTCAGGAGGTGTAAGAGTTGGAAAGGAAGCTCAGAGTCGCTCAGTACGGTTGTGGAAAGATGTCCGCCTATACTATGAGATACGTCTACGAAAAGGGTGCAGAGATCGTGGCGGCATTCGACCAAAATCCCGCCGTGGTGGGAAAGGATATCGGCGATATCATAGGCACTGGCCCCAAGGGCGTGATAATACACCATTCTGACGAGGCAGACAGGGTACTATCGTCCACAAAACCCGACGCCTGTATCATCACCACCATGAGCCTGATAAAAGACACCATATCTGCTTTTATGATCTGCGCTAAAAACGGCGTAAACGCCATCAGCACCTGCGAGGAGGCCTTCTTCCCCTGGAACTCGTCCCCCTCTATAACCAAGGAGATAGACGATCTGGCGAAGGCCAAAGGCTGCACAATCTGCGGAGCAGGCTACCAGGACGTGTTCTGGGGGAACCTCATTGCCACCCTAGCAGGGTCGACCCACACGATAAAGAAGATAACGGGCAAGTCAAGTTATAACGTTGAGGACTACGGCATCGCTTTGGCGAAGTGCCATGGAGCAGGGCTGGACCTTAAGGCCTTCGAGAAAGAGATAGCCTCTGCGGACGACATATCCGAGGAAGAGCGGAAAGCCCTCATAGATAAGGGTGAGTTTCTTCCCTCCTACATGTGGAACGTCAACGGCTGGCTTTGTTCAAAACTGGGGCTAACCGTTATATCCCAGACCCAAAAGTGCGTTCCCCACACTTACCCAACCGACCTGCACTCCAAGACATTGGGGATGACGATAAAGGCCGGAGACGCTACGGGGATGTCAGCGGTGGTCACCACCGAGACAGAAGAGGGGATCACCATAGAGACCGAGTGCATAGGCAAAGTGTACGCTCCAGAGGAGTTCGACTGCAACGACTGGATCATCCAGGGGGAGCCTGATACCCAGGTCACCATCAACCGTCCAGCCACCGTCGAGCTTACCTGTGCGACCATAGTCAACCGCCTTCCCGATATAATCAACGCTCCATCGGGCTACGTCACAACCGATAAGATGCCCACCAACGCCTACAGGGTAAAACCGCTTAACTGTTACGTCTGTAAATAGGTAAGATAGCGAGGGCCGCCATATCGGCGGCCCTCGCTATCTTAAGGCTTTTTAGAAAAACAGCTTGGCGAAAAGACACACTATGGGAAGGGTTATGATGGTCCTTTCGATGAAAATGATAAACAGGTCCTTGAGATCAACGGGGATATCGGATCCCAGAATGACCGCACCGGTCTCGGACATGTAGATCAGCTGGGTTACCGAGACAGCCCCAACTATGAACTTGGTCATAGGAGAGGTTATCAAGTCAGCCATCAAAGACGGCACAACCATATCGGCAAAACCTACGACCAGCGTGTGGCTTGCGGCGGTGGCCTCAGGAACCCCTAGCAGATTGAGGAGCGGCAGAAACGGCATTCCCAGCCATTGGAAGATAGGGGTTGACTCAGACAGAACCAGGGCTAGAGTTCCAAAAGCCATTATTATGGGCAGCACTCCAAACCACAGGTCGAGAACAGTTTTTGCTCCGTTCAGCAGAAGATGGCCTATGTGACCGCTGGCGTCGGCTCTTTTCACCGCTAGAGAGAGACCCCACTGAGTCCTGGATAGGCCCTCCGGTATAAGCTCACCGGCCTCTTTTTTTACGTCATGAAAATAGTTATTCTTTTTTCTAGAAAGGGGGGGAATTCGGGGGACTATTAGCGCTGCTACAACTCCAGCGACGGTAACCGTCAGATAGTACTGGCCAAAGTAGTCCATCATGCCTATGTTCTCCAGAACAACTAAACAGAAGGTGATGGAAACAGCGGAGAAGGTGGTGCTTATTATGGCCGCCTCTTTGGCGGTGTAGTAGCCCTCGGTGTACTGGCGGTTGGTCAGGGCGACGCCGATTGTCCCGTCACCGACCCATGAGGCTATACAGTCTATGGCAGAGCGACCGGGAAGGCCGAAGACCGGCCTCATTATCCTTGTGAGGTAGACCCCTATGAACTCCAGGAGCCCGAAGTCGGTGAGAAGGGGCAGTATAAAACCAGCTATCAAGAATACTGTTAAGAGACCACCGATAAGGTCGTGAAGGATAAGGCCTCCTGTGTTGTCGGACCACAGTATCTCCGGTCCGAGCTTGAAGTAAACCATATAGGCTATTACAAGGCCTAAACACCTTGCAGAGGTCCAAAACCAGGATATGTCGAAGATTTTTTTCCAATATCGCCTTTAATTATAAAAGATGGGACAAGAGATTTACACAACAGCGCAAATAATGTACTGATAGTTAAGAACACCACGACCAATAGAGGTATCGGAACTATGTCGTTGATAAAGACGTTGGTAGCCTTTGACATTATAGAGACCAACACTGTCTGTCTTCCGTCGATGACCAGTGGAGTCATCAACAGCAGCACTCCAAGGATCGACGGAATCACGAACTTTGCCAGCTGAATTGCGGAAAAACTCTCATTTTTTCCTCTTTCCATAATTGCACCTCCTGCGATATTAGTAACTCTTTCCCCAATACGGTTTATTTTATCCCCTGTCCTAACATAACCCATCCAAGGGCAACTTGTCAACACTATTAAAAAACTATCTATAATAAAATGGCCCATGACAAAAGGCCCTGTCTCAAGCGAGACAGGGCCTTTTTAAAAGCTGAAGAAAAGATCCTTGGCAACGACCTACTCTCCCACGAAGCAAATCGCAGTACCATCGGCGCTGGAGGGCTTAACTACCGGGTTCGGCATGGAGCCGGGTGTACCCCCTCCGCAAAGGTCACCAAGGACCTCCTCAAAATATAAACACCAAGAGATAGGAACTAGAGAAACCAAAAGAGGTTAAGGCCTCGGCGTATTAGTACC
>JAQUTB010000245.1 GCA_028709985.1 Dethiosulfovibrio sp. | reverse complement strand
CGTTAAAAAATTCCCCTATGGCCATAGTATATAACCATGGGGAGGAAAACACAACTTCTTTAGTGGGATTTCCCAAATCGGAGAGGTCAGATTAGCCTTCACAAACCGCCAGCACCACTGTATAATATCCAAGGTCAATATACGTCAAAAAGGAGGGATGGCTCCATGTCGGTGCAATATAAGGATTATTACGAGATCCTGGGCATCCCTCGGGGTTCATCGGAGTCGGAGATAAAGAAGGCCTACAGAAAGCTGGCCAAACAATACCATCCCGACGTCAACAAGACCCCCGAGGGGGAAGGCAGATATCGGGAGATAAACGAGGCTTACGAGGTCCTGAGGGACCCCGAGAAGAGAAGGATGTACGACGAGCTCGGGCCCAACTGGCAGTCAGGCCCGAATTTCGGGCAGGGCGGGGGCTATGACTACGGCGATTTTTCCGGCTTCGGAGGGGGACAACAGGATTTTGGCGGCGATATGGGAGGGTTCAGCGATTTCTTCAGGACCATCTTCGGCGGAATGGCCGGGGATATTTCCATGGGGGGATTTAAGGGACAGGATCTGTCTGTCACACTGGAGATTTCCCTGGAGGACGCCCTAAACGCCCCTATAAAGAGGCGGATATCCATACAGGGGCAGGGATCAACCAGGTCGATGGAGGTCAACCTGCCGAGGGGGATCACCGACGGCTCCAAGCTTACCCTGAAAGGGCAGGGCGGGGCTTCTCCCGCCGGAGGCCAAAGAGGGGACCTCAAAATCACGGTCAGACTGGCAAAGGACGGCCGTTTTTCCGTGGACGGCCACGACCTCATAACGACGGTGAAGGTGAGCCCATGGGAGGCGGCGCTGGGGATGGATTCCCTTCCCGTTCAATCCCCCACAGGCACGGTAAGGGTAAAGCTCCCTCCCGGAACCCAGTCGGGGCAGAAACTCAGGCTGAAGGGCAAAGGGCTTCCCCTCAGGGGCTCCGGCGACGGAGACCTCTACGCCAGGATAGAGATAGTGATCCCAAACAGACTGACCGACAGGGAAAAGGAGCTTCTTGTGGCACTTAACAGGGAGTCCTCCTTCGACCCAAGGGGAATTTAAAACGGTCGTGGCCTGTACAGGCCGCGACCGTTTTTCGATATATCTACATTACCGCTGGGGATGAGGTCTCCTCAAGACGGTAGTTGTCCGTAAGCTCCCTAAGCTCCACGAGCTTTTCCTGCTGACTTATCCTGATGGCCTTGAGCTCCCTCAGTTTTATTCCCATCCTATCGGTGGCGTCCTTCATATCCTGAGCCGACTCCCTGCCTCCGCTCAACATAGAGGCTATGGTATCCACCGCCCTGGCTATCTCCTGGGTGCTGGCGGCCTGCTCCTCCGATGAGGCGGCAATGGACTGTATCCCCTCGGCCATGGCCGCGACGCCGTCGGTGGCCCCTTTTATCTCCTCCGCCGCCTGGGTGGACCTGTTAAGCAGATCCTCCATGACCGATCCCGCCTCCCTGGTGTCCTTTGCGGCAACGGCCATATCGGACTGGACCGTCTCTATAACCTTGCGGATATTCGACGCAGCGCTGTTGCTCTCCTCGGCCAATTTTCTGACCTCCTCTGCGACGACCGCGAAGCCCCTTCCGGCCTCTCCGGCCCTGGCCGCCTCTATGGCCGCGTTCAAGGCCAGCAGGTTGGTCTGATCCGCTATGGACACTATGGTGTTGACGAAGCCGGTTATGCCTCCGACGGATCTCTCTAACTCCTCCATGGCGCTGATGACCCTGGAGGTGGCATCACCCGCCCTGGAGGTTCCTTTTGACACGTCGTCCACAGCTCTACGTCCCTGCTCGGCGTTGCTCGATACGGACTGGGCCTTCTCGCTGAGCTCGGTCACGACCTGGGTCGAGCTGGCGACCCCCGATGAAACCTCCTCAACTCCGGCGTTGGTCTCCTCCGCCGAGGCAGCTATGGAGTCGACCATGGAGGCAACCGCCTCAGTGGCCTCATCCACCTTGGATAGGGCGTCGTGGGTCTCCTGGGCTATGTCGCTCATGACCTTGGCTCCCTCTGCGAACTGGGCGTTCATGCCGACGACCTTTTTGACCAGCTGGCGATATTCCTCCAGGATCCGACCGAACGCCTCCATGACCCTGTCTATCTCGTTGACGCTGTTCTCCCTGGCCGAGATGGCCATAGAAAGGTCTCCCTCGGCGATACGTCCCGCAATTTCAACCACCTTCCGAAGGGGAGAGATGAGCTTCATCACCGCGATACCAAGGACGACCAATCCCAACAGAGCCAACGGGACGGTCCATAAAACGAGCCCTATCTTCATCGACCGAACCGGAGCCATAGCCAAATCGGCGTCCACTATGACCATGGCGAACCAGTCGGTTCCGTCAATTTTCTGTATGTAAGCCTTGGAGTTTCTGCCGTTATATTCGTAGCTAACCTCGGTAGGGCTGGATGAAGACAGGATCCCACTGGAGGTCAGGGCACGCCATAGGTCCGGGGTAGCCTCCGACAGGCTGGACCCATCCGGTATGGTCGGATGAGCGACGAAACGCCCCTGGCTATCGAAGATAGCGCCGTAGCTGCCCTCTCCCAGGCTTGACTTAACGACCCTGCTCTGGGCTGGTAAAAGGGATGTACCGGCGAATATAACCATTTTAACTTCGCCATTGTTGTCCTTGACCGGGCGGTAGTATCCAACGTGAGGAGAGCCCATCACCGAGACTATTTCATCGTGACCTTGTCCTTCTTTAACGGTTTTTACATACCTAGGGGACGAGGAGTCGGTGAAGCTGCCAAGCAGGGGAACACCGTCTTGGTCCTTCATCGTCGTTGAGACCCGAACCATGCCTCCCTCGATAACCTGGTATATGGAGAACTGGGACCCCATGGCCTCGTGCCACTCGTCGACCAGCTTCATGTCCCCTGTGATCTGCTGTAGTGACCCGTCCATCACGAAGAACTTGTTGACCTCCATCTCACCGACAGGGATAAGATCCTCGTTTTCGAAGGTCATCTTACCGTCCAGCCTCTGGACCACTGTGTTGACGTAGGAGTGATTGGCCTCCCGAAGAGAGCGGATCTCCTGGGCCACGCCTACCTGAAGGCTCTCCACGAAACCCAGACCACCCTGATCGATGCTCTCCTCCATCATCTTGCCGGATCTGAAGGAGGCGACCCCTATCACTACGGTCAAAAGGGATACAATGAGGACTCCCACCACGAGAGACACCTGAAACCCCACGGTAAGCCCGACGGCTCCATTTTTCCGTTTCAAACTACCCACTCCCTTCGGGATATTTTCCCGGACATTGTATCACCATCGCTTGTTAAAGGAGGAGGCCTGATCAGGCCTCCTCCTTTGGTCTAAGCTGAATAGGTTATTTGGTGGTCTCTGCTACCACTATGTTGCCCGAGATGACCTCTTTTTTGAGGTCTTCAAGCTTGTTCCTGAAATCCTCCGGGACCAGCTTAAGGGCGCTATCGGGCCAAGAAAGGTCTATACCGCCCTCTTTGATGCCGTATCTGAGAACAGTGCCCCTCTGGTAGTTGCCCTCTTGCTTGGCCTTTATGAGGTCGTAGACCGCCACGTCCAGCCTTTTGAGCATAGAGGTGAGCACCGCATCAGGGGCGAGATGTTCCTGGGGGGAGTCGACTCCTATGGCGTAGAAGCCG
>JAQUTB010000244.1 GCA_028709985.1 Dethiosulfovibrio sp. | reverse complement strand
AGCACATGAAGGCCAAACCCGACGCGTCCAACAGGCTTCAGGAATACCTCTACGGCATAAGGGTGGTTAAGGCCTATAACCGGACCGGAAGCCGCTTCGTCCGGCTGGAGAGGGCCTTCAGGAACCTCATGAAGGAGAGCATTCGCATAGAGGGCCTGGTCGGACCGCTGGTCATGGCTGCCATAGCCTGCGCCAGGGTCGGCCTGACTGTGATGATAATGACCGGGGTCTACCTCATATCGGGCGGAACCTTGGACCCTATGGTCTTCGTGACCTTCCTGGTGGTGGGATCTCGGGTGTTCGACCCCCTTACCATGGCTCTGATAAACTACTCGGAGCTCAAATACGCCGAGCAGGCAGGGGAGAGGATTCTAAAGCTCCGCTCCGAAAAGGTCATGAAGGGATCGAAAAAACCGTCGGGGAACTGCTCCATAAACTTCGACCACGCTTCCTTCGGCTACCAGGAAGCGACGGTAATAAAGGATCTATCCCTGTCCATACCTCAGGGCTCCCTCACAGCTCTTGTCGGACCGTCGGGCAGCGGAAAGAGCACCATGCTGAAACTGATAGCCCGGTTCTACGACGTCAACACCGGCAAGGTTACCTTCGGAGGGGAGGACGTCAAGTCCCTGGACCCGGAGGCGCTGATGGGAAGGATATCCATGGTGTTTCAGGACGTCTACCTCTTTCAGGACACCATAGGCAACAACATCCGCTTCGGCAGGGAGGGAGCGTCCATGGATGAGGTTCAGGAGGCAGCCAAGCGGGCCTGCTGCCACGACTTCATCATGAAACTCCCCCTTGGGTACGACACGGTGGTCGGAGAGGGAGGGTGTACCCTGTCGGGAGGGGAGAAACAGCGGATCTCCATCGCCAGGGCATTTCTCAAGAACTCTCCGGTGGTCCTACTGGACGAGGCCACAGCGTCTTTGGACCCGGAGAACGAGCTTGAGATACAGAGGGCCATAGACAACCTCGTGGAGGGCAGGACCGTCGTAGTCGTGGCCCACAGGCTCAAGACCATCTGCCGGGCCGACTCCATCGTCGTCCTGGACAGAGGAAAGATAGTGGAGAGCGGAACCCATCAGGAGCTCCTGGAGCGTAGGGGGCTTTACTCCAGGCTCTGGGACATCCAGGAGGAATCCTTGGGCTGGGCGATATGAAAAAGCGATAGAGAGAGCCCCCAGTGTTAAGTGGCTGGGGGCTCTTACTATCGCATATTCTCTTTTCTGGCCTCATTGATCGCTTCCATCGGCTCTCTTAGGTCCGAATCCAGAAAAACCTCGCCAGGACCGAGTAAGGTGAGCTTTTTCCTCGTCTCTGGGAGATCGAAAAAACGGGTCGATTTTGTGTGTCCCTCACTGTTTTTATAAAGCAGTATCACCGAGCGTTTGGCAACCTCATCGCTCAGATAGTTCAGTATCATAGGGCTGTGAGTCGTCACTATCACCTGACGAGGGGCCTCTATCATGCGCTGCACCAGCCCTTCCATGACCTCTGGGTTGATTCCGTTTTCAATCTCGTCGAACAGAAGTATCCTGTCATCTCGGGCCAAAAGGGCGAAGATAGTGGCTAGACGAAGGGTTCCATCGTTCATGTGATGGGCCTCTGTAACTAGCTCTTCCTCGTATTTTTCCTTAAATTTCAACTCCTTCCAGCCGCTACGTAGAGATTTTGTCTCTATATCCCGTAGGTGAGGATAGACCTCCCGCAGGGCATCGATAAGCTCCCTTCTCTCTTTATCGGTCATACCGTCAATAAAGGCCGATAGACCCTCTCCTCCAGGTCCAACCTCCTCCACAGATCGGGCCCTTTCGCGCATCTGAGGAGGCGAGAGCAGGTCCATAGACTTGATCGATCCTATAAGTTTTTTAAGCTCCAAAAGCTCGGCCTGTCCATCTAAGGAGGAGTCTTTTAGCTGAGAGAGGATCGACCCCTGATAATCAAATTCGATCCGGCGAAATGGGGCCGCCCCTATTCGATAATCACCGTCTCTAACCTCCATGAGAAGATCACCGCTATCGCTACCACTTCTTACCGACTCTTTAGTACAGCGAAGGAATTTCTCTGCACAGTTGAACTGGCATTCCCAAACTACTATTCCAGATTCAACCTCCGCCGTTACCTTGAAGGAAATAACCCTTCCTAGGGCCTTCTGACCTAGCCGAGATGGAATGTCCTTCCAGTTCCAACGTCTCGATCTGGCCGATAAAATCGATGGCCTGAAGCACCGTGGATTTCCCTGATCCGTTTAAGCCGATCAGACATGTAAAGTCACTCAACTCAAGCTCCATATCAACCAAACTCTTGAATTTTTTTATCGATATGCTTTTTATCATCTAAAACACCTCATTTATATGATACATCGCCTGCAATCGTGTTTTTCTAATTCTACAACAAAAAATCGAGAGAGATGCCTAATCAAACTTCTTCCCACTCACGAGGGCAGTTTTTGCCCCTTGCCAAGGATCGCTTTCTTGTCTACAATGTCTCCCATATCCTAAAAAAACAGACGAAGGAGGGCCCTGCTGTGAAAAAACCAAGCTGCTTTATAGTCAACATAATCGTCAGCCTAGTCGTCATTAGCTGCAGGTCCCATCCTGGAGCTCTTGTCGGCGTGTAACCGTAAGCTGACGAACTTCAGGCCGGGATCTCACGATCCCGGCCTTTTTTTGTATGGATAGGACAAAGTCAAGGGAGGTTTTTTAGTTGAGTCAAAGCAACGATCGTCAAGGAAGAGAACAGTGGGGAAGCCGAATGGGCTTCATGTTGGCGGCAGCAGGGTCGGCTGTTGGACTGGGGAATATATGGCGATTTCCGTACATAACCGGCAAAAACGGGGGAGCCGCCTTTTTGATCATATACCTGGTGATGGTGTTCTGTATCGGTGCGTCGGTCATGCTCGCCGAATTCGCCATAGGCAGGGCATCGAAGCGCAACTCCGTCGGGGCCTTCCGGAAGCTGAAGGGAGGGGCCTGGCCTATCGTCGGATGGATAGGTCTCATAGTGGCTTTTTTGATTCTCTCCTACTACGCCGTCATAGGTGGCTGGACCCTGGCCTATATATTTAAATCCTTCACCGGCCTAATGAAGGCGGGAGGAGCGGAGGACGTTCAAAACATATTCCTCACCTTCATCGCAAACCCAACCCAGGTGCTGCTGGCCTTCTTCGCCTTCATGGCTATGGTGGTCGTGGTGGTGTATAGAGGAGTCGGCGAGGGCATCGAGAAGTACTGCAAGGTCCTCATGCCCGGGCTGTTCGTGATACTGGTCATACTCATGGTCAGGGCTCTGACCCTTCCTGGAGCCATGGAGGGGGTGTCTTTCTACCTCAAGCCCGATTTCTCTAAAGTCACCGGAGCCACGTTTATAGACGCCCTTGGACAGGCCTTCTACTCCCTCTCTCTGGGGATGGGCATCCTGATCACCTACGGAAGCTACATATCCAACGACGAGGACCTTCCCAGGTCGGTGGCAACGGTGACCTTTTTAGATACCATGGTGGCGGTCCTCTCCGGACTGGTCATATTCCCCACGGTCTTCGCCTTCGGTGTGGACGCAGGAGCGGGGCCGGGGCTGTCTTTCATCGCCCTTCCTGCGGTGTTCTCCAAGATGTGGGGCGGCCCGGTCTGGTCGGCGCTATTCTTCACCTTGCTGTTCATAGCGGCC
>JAQUTB010000243.1 GCA_028709985.1 Dethiosulfovibrio sp. | reverse complement strand
TTCCTGGCCCGCCTCTCCGCAGTCAGCATTGGGCCGAAATCCCTGCTGGAGAGCACCACGTAGGTAAGGAGTACCAACGCCACTATATTATAGATGACAAAAGGTATGGACTTGATATAGGTCACGTAGGGCGAGGCGGTTATGCCAAGCTCGTTAAACTGCATACCTATCTGGCCCACCATATAGGCCACCCAGGAGGAGATCCCAGCGATGCAGGCAATAGGGGCGGCGGTGCTGTCCACTATATAGGAAAGCTTCTCCTTGGAGATACGGTAGCGGTCCGAGACCGGGGCCATGGTGGTTCCAACGACGGCTGTGTTCACGTAGTCCTCGAAGAAAATGACGAAACCAGCCAGCTGGGTGAAAAACATGGCCCGGCGACTGCTGGATATCTTGCCGGTGAGCCACCTAACAGCGGCGTCAACTCCCCCTCCTACCTGCATAACCCCCACCATACCGCCCATGGTGAGACAGGTAAGGACGATCCTCGCACCCCAGGGATCTCCAAGGCCGTTCCACAGCGACTCGACGGCCCCGCCGAAGCCTATAACAGGATTCCACCCAGCCAGCATAGTACCGGCCACCCAGGAGCCCACGAAGAGGGAGGGGATAACCTCCTTGGTCAGGACGCAGAGCCCTATTGCTATCACAGGGGGAAGCAGGGACACTATGCCAAAATCAGGAGCAGCACCTTCGGAGGCGAAAGCCGCCCCAGCCATTGTAAGCACGAGCCCGAAAGGGGCCCAGAGTAAAAACCTTCTCATATCAGCGAAACCTCCAATATAGGTTAAAGTGTATCTCTTGAAACTCTGATCCTCGGAGAGATCGTTCCGACGGAGCCCATTTGAGCCCGTATAGTCGACATGCCGCCTTTGAGTGCGAATGGGGCGACAGGACGTCGCCCCAAGCCGAGGGGGCACAGGACGTGCCCTCCGAGGCGGTTCGCACGAAACAGGCAGGTCGACTATACGATTGGGCGAGACAGGGCTCAGGCGGAACGATCTCTCCGAGGGACTCTAACGTGATCTTTTATAGAGTCCCTAAACAAGATCCTCGGGGATGACCTCTCCCTGAACCAGGTCGTCGAATGACTGACGCTGGACTATACACCGGGCCTGGCCGTCTTTTACCAGAACCACCGCAGGACGTCTCAGCCGATTGTAGCCGCTTGCCATGGAGAAATTGTAGGCCCCGGTATCCATCACTGCGATAATATCGTTCCTTTTAGGCTTAGGAAGGGACACGTCCTTTATCAGTATATCCCCAGACTCGCAACACCGCCCCGCTATCGTCACCACCGAATCGGCCTCCTCGTCCACCCTGTTCGCCAGCTCGCAACGGTAGACCGCCCCGTAGAGAGAGGGCCTAGGGTTGTCCGCCATGCCGCCGTCGACGCTGACGTAGGTCCTGATCCCGGGAATCTCCTTCACAGTCCCCACGGAGTAGAGGGTTATACCGGCGGGCCCCACTATCCACCGCCCTGGCTCTATCACCAGCCTGGGAAGGGCAAGGGACCGAGCCTCACAGACACCCTTCGCCCTCTCCAATATGCCGCCTAGGTAAGCCTCCACGTCGACCTCGGGGCCCTGACCGTGGGATATGCCGATCCCACCGCCTACGTTCAGCTCTCGAACCTCGAACCCAACCTCGTCCCTCAAGGTGACCATCAGGTCCCCTAGGACCTCCAGGGCCTCGAGATACGCACGGTTCTCCATAAGCTGGGATCCCACGTGGAAGTGAAAGCCCAGAAGGTCCAGCCCAGAGTCGGCCATGGCAGCCGAGACACACCGCCTCAGCCCCTGGCCCAGAAGGGGCATACCGAACTTGCAGTCGGTGTGGGCGGTCTGGATATAGCGATGGGTATCGCCGCTCACTCCAGGGGCCAGCCTAAACAGCACCGACGCCACCTTGCCCTTAGACCGGGCCATCTCACCTAGAAGGACCATCTCGTCCTCGCTGTCAACAACGTAACGGCCCACCCCGCAGTCCAGGGCCATTGCAAGGTCCTCCTCGGTCTTGTTGTTGCCGTGGAAATAGATCCTCTCGGCGGGAAAGCCCGCCTTAAGCGCGGTGTGCAGCTCTCCCGGGGAGACCACGTCGAGGCCGAGGCCCTCGGACTGGACCATCCGACACATAGCCATGGTCAAAAAAGCCTTACCGGCGTAGAGAACCTGGGTGTTATCGTTCCCTTTGGACATACAGTCCCTTAGCCGTCTCATACGAGACCGTATCTCGTTCTCCGACATAACGTAAAGAGGGGTCCCAAACCTATTCGCCAGCTCCACCACGTCGCAACCGTTCCAAACCATGTTACTCATACGCCCCACCACCTCTGCAAAGCACTGACCAACTAAAGGTCTTCAGAATAAAAAAACAGAGACCGCCCCGGTCAGGGACGAGCCTCTGTTATAGGCACGCGGTACCACCCTGCTTGGACCCTACGCCAAGAGAAGGCCCCCAGATACAAAAAACGACCCGCCCCTATGTAGGGACGGGTCGTTATATACCCGCGGTACCACCCTGCTTGGACGTAAAACGTCCCGCTCCGACCCTCTAACGGAGGTCAACCGGGAGACCTAATACGGCCAAAAGGCCTTTCGGTTCCAGCTCGCCGGGCCTTATCCCAAAAGACAGCGTCCAAAGCCCCTTCCAGCCGACGGAGGCTTCTCTCTGGTCGTACGCGTTCAGTCCTATGGGCTTCCGGTTCATCGCCTTTAGCTATATGCAACTTGAGGGACATTATACATCGGACTTAGGATCTGTCAAGGGAGAGTTTTGCCCTACCAGAAAAGGCTTACCGAGAAATATCGGTCAGAAGCCGCTCCACCAGGTCGGGCAGGACGGAGAAGGCGAAGGTGGGCTCGAGCCTCTCTGTGGCCTTGTGCACGTCCTTGCCGAAGGGGCCGAGGTTGCAGACCGGAGCGTCCACCAACTCCATGGCCTCCAGGGGAACGGAATAGAGATCGCCCCATCCCGCCATGTTCTCCGTCAAGGTGGAGACCGAGTTCAGATCACCGGTGGAACCCAGATAGCTCAGGTCGGATATACCCTCGAAGATATCCTCCCTGACCGGGTCGTACCCCCGATCGGACGCCAGGGAGAAAACTCCCTTAAGCGCCTTTTCCAGGACATCGTCCCTCATGGAAAAGCCGGGCCTCTTTGGGGGATACCAGGGAGGCAAAAAGCCCACCACAGCCAGGGGCCCCTCGAGGCCGCTACGGTCCAGCATATCCAGCACCCACCGAGCCGCCCTATCCACCGGAGATTCCTCTCCCTCCGCAAGGGGAACGTCCCCTGCGATATCACGAAGCTCGGACAGAGTAAGGACCCTGGCTCTGGAAAAGGGCAGGCTCTCCCCCAGCTTCCTTGCGGACCAGGAGGTCATATCCATCGCCCGAGCCAGTCCCTCGGTGGCGGATTTCTTTAAAATATCCAGCAGATCCTCGGAGGAACGGGACCAGTAGAGCAGGTTATAACGGGCCATCACCTTATCGAAAAGGGTCACAGAATAGCCGTCCCTCAGTGCGTCGAAGCCCAGACAGGCAGCAGGAGGGAGGGACCTGCCCTTTATCGAATCGGACGACTGGGGAGAGCCCTCCAGGTGGGCGTTTATCTGACCGGCGATCTGAACCGCGCTGACACCCTTGAAAAACTCCCCGACGTGAGAGCC
>JAQUTB010000242.1 GCA_028709985.1 Dethiosulfovibrio sp. | reverse complement strand
ATGTCTATATCGCAGTCTAAAACCAGGTCGTAGGCTACAGCTCCGACAAGGACTGGCCTTCCGAATTACCTCCATAGGTCCAAAAGCCCGAGGTTGGATAGGATCTCAAGGGCCTCTGCCCTTCGAGTAGCTGACTCCGCAAGAATCTGTTCTAAGTCCATTTTCTCTCCTCCTATAGCTGGTTTTTTTGTGGTTACTAAGGAGGGATATTATACATTTACTCTTTGTTCCCCGGGCCGAGAAAACGATCTAAAACCAGGGCGGTGTATAGATTCAAGCAGGTCCTGAAGTCCTTGAGGTCATATCCAGAGCAATTTTTTATCTTCTCCAGCCTGTAAAGGACCGAATTTCTGTGTAGATGGAGGTTTTTTGCCGTTTTTACCACGGAGAAACCTCCCTCACACCAGGACTTTATGGTCTCCTTTAAGTCCTCCCAATCGGGCTGTTCTCTAAGTCCCTTCAAGCTGGAGAGGATAAAACGATTTCTTACAGAGGGTGCCAGGGTGGATATCATTTCCTCAAGCCTGTAATCGTCGATGCAATAAACCCCTGGTCCCTGCATAAATTTTTTCCCCAAGGTCAAGGCCCTCCAGGATTCTTTGTAAGCCTCCGCCAGATTGGCTATTCCCAGGGAAGGGGAGCCTATCCCTATCGCTGCGTTAAGCCCTTCTGCCATTACCTTCTCCAAGAGGTTATGGCCCTTTTTTATCGCCTCCGCCGGACAGTTGGAGCTTGAGGCATTGGGCTCAGCTGGCTTGACCGCATGGAGGACCACAAAGCGGTTATTGCTCTCCATCATAGATATATCCTTAGGCCCGTTAAATATCTTGCGGATCTCCAGGAGTATTTTTCTCTTGACGTTCTGTATTATCACCTCAGGCTTTTCTCCCTCCTTCTGGATATGTCTTTTCCTGATCTCTACGGCAAATCTCCCGAATTGGTAAAGATCTATCGCTATTGGCACGTATATCCACGTTCTGTCGTACCTGAACTCCGATGCCCTAGCTAAAAGCATCGTCTCGTTGCTGACGCCTGGTACGAAGGTGGATAGATCTTGAATAAAATCCTGTAGTATATGTTCTCTGTTTTCCGCGCGCTCAAAAAACTCCCTCTCTTTTAACAGGATCTCTATTTGTTTCTTGACTATCAAGGCAAAAGGACGCACTTTATCGGCGTCGCCTGTGATAGCCATCGAACCTACTATCCCACCGGATATTGAACTTATCGGATAGGTTACTCCCGGCAGGGTCCCTTTGAGTTTTTTTGCCTCCTCCTCGGATGTGGAACTTCCCCTTCTGTCAGTCATGACCTCCAAAGACGCCTCGTGTAGCTCCCCTATCCGTCTGCTGTCGCTAGCTCCCACGATGATCCCCTCTGTGTCTGTGATGATGACGTCAAACCCGATAATCTCCGCGGTTGATTGAGCTATCTCTATGGCATGTCGCCTAAAGGTTAAATCGGATCCGCTCTGCTGAGGCCCTATAACCATTTTTTATGAAATCCTCCTTTTGTATAAATCGCACAAAGATCTCCCTATATTAGGCCATAAAACATGGCTCTTTTCAACGATGATTGTCTAGACAATTATCGTTAGACTTTAGTTGCTTAACGAGGATCCGCGATCAAAAACTAAGGAGGTTCGTCATGAGGCTTGAACTGCACAGGGCCATCGTCAAGGATATCCGATGGGGTAGCCCTACTAGGCTTGAGGATCACGTTCTTTACGTGGATAAAGACGGAGTTATAGCCGCTTTGAGCGACGACGATCGTATCGATAGTTGGGAGGTCGACCTGACCAGACCTGGGGAATCGGCCAGGATAATTCCGGTGAAAGACGTTATAGAGCCCAGGGTAAAGCTCGATGGGGGGGAGGGCTTTTTCCCAGGGGTGCTGGCCCCTAACGAGATAGTCGGTAACGGTAAGACCCTTGTCCTGAGCGGGGCTGCTGTCATATCCGTTGGGCCTATTATGGCCTTTCAGGAGGGCTTTATCGACATGTCAGGTCCTGGAGCGGACCATACCCCTTTCTCAAAAACCCACAACCTGGTCATAAACGCTCAGCCTCTGGAAGGGCTGGAAAAACATCAATACGAGGAGGCCCTCAGGGTCGCCGGATTGAAGGCCAGTCTATATCTAGCTGAATCCTGCAAGGGTGCTCACGTCGATGAGGTGCAGGTCTTCGATAAGGGGACCGTGTCGGAGGAGGCGATCAAGTACCCAAATCTCCCTAAGGTGGTCCACCTGTGTATGTGTATCACTCAGGGACTGCTCCACGATACCTATCTTTACGGTGTGGACATGAAAAATATATTGCCTACCTTGGTCCATCCTAACGAAATACTGGACGGAGCAATGGTCTCAGGGAACTGTGTATCGGCCTGCGATAAGAATACAACCTGGCATCACGTCAACGACCCAGTAGTTCAGGAGCTTTACTCCCTCCACGGTAAGGAGATCAATTTTCTGGGGATGATCCCCACCCTCGAGTCCACGGTGCTGGCTGGTAAAGAGAGGACTTCCTCCTTTAACGCCAAGCTTGCCCATGAGCTTGGTGCCAATGGAGTAATCATCACCGAGGAAGGGTACGGTAACCCCGATACCGATATATGTATGAACGTCAAAAAATGCGAGGCCCTTGGGATAAAGACCGTCGTGATAGCGGACGAAGCGTCTGGAACCGATGGATCGGGACAGGGGCTTGCCGACGCTACGCCGGAGCTCACTGCCTTCGTGTCCGCTGGCAACGTAAACGAGATGGTGGAGGTCCCTCCGATGGAGAGGGTCATAGGATATCCCGAGTCTATCGCTCACGTATCAGGAGGAGCGGAGGATAGTTTGAGGCCAGATGGATCTATGTATGTCGAGCTTCAGTCGATTATAGGATCAACCTGCGAGATCGGGACTAACCGTACCGGCTCGAAGTGGGTTTAGGACAGGAGGATAAAGACATGACCTTCAGAATAGTCCATTACATAAATCAGTTTTACGCGGGAATAGGTGGAGAGGATAAGGCACATATCGGACCTGAATCCCGCCCTGGAGTTGTCGGCCCAGGCATGGCCCTTGACGGAGCTCTGGGAGAAGGTGCGGAGGTGGTTGGAACCGTCATCTGCGGAGACAGCTACTACGGCGAGCACATGGACGAGGCCAGGATAGAGGTTCTAGCCATGATCAAAGCCTTTAATCCGGACGGTGTGGTAGCGGGACCAGGCTTTTTTGCCGGTAGATACGGAGTGGCCTGTGGTGACGTCTGTGCCTCCGTTGAGACGGATCTGAAAATCCCTGCTGTGACGGCCTTATATCACGAAAACCCCGGAGCTGAGATATATGCGTCCAAGACCTACATAGTGAAGGCTTCCGACAGTGCCAGAGGAATGAAAGACGCTGTTGACAGAATGGCCTTGCTGCTTATGAAAAGGCTCAGAGGTGAGACGCTCAGATCCGCCACGGAGGAGGGGTATCTCTCGAGGGGTTCCAGAAAGGTGTTTTTCCACGAGAAAACCGGTGCTCAAAGAGCGGTTGAAATGCTCATGAAAAAGATGAAGGGAGAGCCCTTTCAGACCGAGTACGAGATGCCTGTTTTCGACAAAGTCCCACCATCGGAACCTATAGAAAACCTCTCAAAGGCCACGATAGCCATAATAACCTCCGGTGGGATAGTCCCTAAGGGAAAT
>JAQUTB010000241.1 GCA_028709985.1 Dethiosulfovibrio sp. | reverse complement strand
CGGCCTCTCCACCACCTCCCCGGCGGCTATCCTCATAGCG
The DNA here is from genome assembly GCA_028709985.1 of Dethiosulfovibrio sp. Taxonomy (GTDB): domain Bacteria; phylum Synergistota; class Synergistia; order Synergistales; family Dethiosulfovibrionaceae; genus Dethiosulfovibrio. The sequence continues at coordinate 3,640 of JAQUTB010000241.1, read as the reverse complement.
ACGTCGGGAGAAAGCACCTTTATCCTCAAAGGGCCACCGCCTTTCTAGCCCTCTCTCTAAGGGCATAGAGCAAATCAAGAGCCTGTTTGGGGCTCATCTCGTCTGGGGAAATACCGGCAAGCTCCTGGATTATGGCGTCCCCTTTCAGGTCGAGAAACTCCATCTGCAAAGACGGAGAGGATAGTTCGACGCAACGGTCCTCCCTCTCGAAACCCTCCAGCAACTCCCTAGCCCGTATCAACACAGATCTAGGTAGGCCAGCTAACCTTGCCACCTCTATTCCATATGAACGGTCCGCAGGTCCAGGCACGATCCTATGGAGGAACGTAACCCCTGAATCGTCCTCCTCGACCGCCATGCTCAGGTTGAAACATCCGTCCAGCCTACACCCTAGGTCGGTCAGCTCGTGATAATGGGTCGCGAAAAGCACCTTAGGCGTCGCTCCGCAGAAGCTGTGAAGGTATTCCACCACAGCCCAGGCTATGCTCATCCCATCGTAGGTGGACGTGCCTCTTCCCACCTCGTCCAAAACGACCAAACTGCGATCCGTCACGTTGTGTAGTATGGAAGCTGTCTCAACCATCTCCACCATAAAAGTGCTGTTGCCCCTGGCTAACTCGTCCCTGGCCCCAAGCCTAGTGAATATTTTATTAAATATTCCTATGTGAAGACGTTCGGCGGGAACGAAGGAACCCATCTGTGCCATTATGACCAAGAGAGCGGTCATCCTCAGATATGTAGATTTACCTGCCATGTTGGGCCCGGTGACTATCGCTATCCTTTTGCCCGTCGAATCGAGCTCGACGTCGTTAGGCACGAAGGGAACGTCCCTCTGGATAAGCTCTACCACTGGATGCCTGCCACCAGCTATATTTACCGAACACTCGTCGGAAAACTCTGGCCTGGTGTACCCCCTAGACCCAGCGACCTCGGCCAAAGAGGCCAGCGCGTCCAGGTCGCCCAAGGCCCTGCCCATGGCCTGGAGTTGACCTGTAAAGGAAAGGGTCTCCTCCACCAATCGCTGGTATATCCTGGCCTCGATGTCCTTTATTCTCTCGCCGGAGGACAACATCTTCGACTCAAACTCCTTGAGATCCTCGGTTATATACCTCTCGGAGGACACCAAAGTCTGTCTTCTGTGATAGTCATCCGGCAAGGTTACACCGTCTTTCAGAGATCCTCTGGATATCTCCACGTAATAGCCAAAAACCCTGGAATAGCCGACCTTCAGTTTCGGCAAAGAAAGCCTTTCCCTCTCCTTGGCTATAAACCCCTCAAGCCAGCTCTCGCCGTCTTTTGAGAACCCTCTCCAACGATCAAGCTCCTCGTCGGCTCCGTCTTTTATAACGTTACCAGCTCCCATAACCCTGGAGGGGCTATCCTCAAGGTACGCAGCGAGCCTCTCTCCAAGTTCCTCTAACTCAGGAGAGAAAGGAACCATATCCTCCAGCCCTAGGTCCTTCAGGTAATGTAACAGGCCGGGAGCAAGGCAAAGGGTATCCCTTATAGCTCCTATATCCCTGGGATTTCCTGTCCTCATGTGAAGCCTCGCTACTGACCTCTCGACGTCCTTACAGGACGACAGATGTCCCTGAATATCGACAATGGAGGCATGAGAAGTCAGGAATTTCTCCTGAACATCCAGCCTGTGGTCTATCAGAGCCAGGTCGGTCAGAGGCCTCAATATCCACTCTCGTAGCCGTCTTTTTCCCATGGGGGTTCGACATCTGTTCAACACGGAGAAAAGGGAAGGTGAGTCCCCGTCCACAAGCTCCAGGTTTCTTTGGGTCGTTACGTCCAGGTTCAACCACCTGCCTGAGGTGGTGACGGTTATGCGGGAGACGTGTTTGGCCGCCCCATATTGGGTCTCCTCGAGGTAACGAAGCAGAGCCGCAGCTACACCGGCCTCAGGTGAATTGTCCTCAACGGAGAACCCTCGGAGGGTGTGTATAGACCATCTACGACAGAGCCATCTGGTTCCCTCCACCGGATCGAAACTCTCTTTGGGCAACAGAACCTCCCCCGAAAAGCCTAAAGAGCCGCTTAATCCCTTTTCCCTTCCTCCACCGGGGATTAGTATCTCCGCTCCCGGACAGGAAGAGATGATGCCTCGACACTCCTCCGAGTCAACTATGCCCACCTCCAGGATGCCGGTAGCTGACTCCAGAGTTCCTACTGCCCAAAGGTTATCCTTCAGCCCCAGAAAAGCCAGCAGTTTACCGTCCTGTCCTGTATCCTCAGGGACGTAGGTTCCTGGCGTGACGACACGGATCACCTGTCTCTCAACCAGGGATTTACCGTCCGGCTCGGTCATCTGCTCGCAGATGGCGACTTTAAAGCCATTTCTGACCAGCTGGCCCAGGTAGGACTCTGCGGCATGGTGAGGGACCCCGGCCATAGGTATCCTCTTATCCTGGTCCCTGGCTGTAAGGGCGATATCCAGAACCTCCGACGCTATCTTCGCGTCTTCGAAAAAAAGCTCGTAAAAATCCCCCATCCTGAAAAACAGCAGAGCGTCGGGATGTTCTTTCTTCCACCTAACGTATTGCTCCAGCATAGGAGTCATTTTCACGCCTTCAGGAAGTCTCAAGCTATCACCTCCTAAGAGAATCAAGATATCCCTGAAGAATGACCGTCGCTGCTACTTTGTCAACCTGGCCCTTCCTCTTTTTCCTCGAGACATCTCCCTCTATAAGAATCCTGTTCGCTATGGTTGAGGTGTATCTTTCATCCCAGGTGACTATCTCCAGATCAGGGAAGGCCTCCTGGATCCTGAGTATCTCCGCCTCCACCCTCTCGGCGGAGGGTCCTTTAGTCCCGTTCTCCCTGATGGGAAGGCCTATCACGACCCGTGAGGCCTTGGTAGTGGAGAGAAGCTCCCTCAACGATGATATCCAGTCTCCCTGAGCGTCCCATACCGCAACCCCCTGGGCGAAGGATCCCAGGGGGTCACTGACGGCTACGCCTATACGAACCGTTCCCATGTCGAGGGCCAATATCCTGTCTATCAAGAGAGGAATCCCTTCACTATGTCCGAAGCCTGGGAGAGGGCGTCTTTTATCCTCTCGGACCTAGCCCCTCCTGCCTGGGCCATGTTGGGCTTTCCGCCTCCCTTGCCTCCGAAGATAGAGGAGACTTCCTTGACTATCTTCCCAGCGTGAAGGCCGGCCTTGACCGAATCGGTTCCTAGCATACATATCATCTGAGACCGCTCTTCGCCGTTGGAGCCAAGCAGAACCACCGAGTTGGGGTCTTTGTCCTTTATACTGTCGCCTATCTCCCTGAGCTGATCTTGATCGCAGTCGTCTATCGACGCGGTGTAGAGCGATATTCCACCGGGCAGATCGGTCTTGATTACCTTTTTCCTCAGCTCATCCATGGCTGATTTGAGGGAATAACGCTGAATTTCCCTGGACAGTTCCCTGTTCTCGATCTCCATGGCCTCGACCTTTTCCACCAATCTGGCAGGTCTGACGCCCAATTTTGCCGAAAGCTCCTTCAATGTAGATGTCATGTTCTGATAGTTACTGAAGGCGTTCATCCCGGTTAGGGCCGTTATCCTCCTGATGCCGGAACCGATGCTCTCCTCAGTGAGGATTTTGAAAAGGCCCACCTCACCTGTGGATCGCACGTGCACCCC
>JAQUTB010000240.1 GCA_028709985.1 Dethiosulfovibrio sp. | reverse complement strand
ATTTTTTAGGGGGAGGGGTTTTTCCGTGAACAGAGTGGAGCAGGTCATAAAGGAGAGGTGCGAGGTCTATCCCGACTCGCCATGCCTTTTTTGCGAGGGTGTCACCTGGACCAGGAGGGAGCTGGACCAGGCAGCGGACCGGTGCGAGGCGTCCCTTGTTTCGGCCGGATTTACCGGAGGACAGAGGTTGGTCACCATGATGCCCAACTGCCCGGCGGTCCTGGCCCTGTCCATCGCGGTGTGGAGGCTTGGGGGGACTGTAGTTCCCCTGAACGCCAAAGCTGGCAGAGAACTGTTGGGGGCGGCGCTGGGACTTCTCGATCCCTTCGCCGTTATGGTGATGACCGGAATGGAGGAGTTGGCATCCGCCATAGAGTCTCAGGGGGTTCCTGCGTCGGTGGTGTCCCCATTTGGCGAGATCACCCCCTTTACCGGCAGGACCGGACTGTCCGAGAGCGAGGATCTTGCGGTTATATTCGCCACGTCCGGGACGACGGGGATGCCAAAGGCCGTCCCTATCACCCACCGAAACCTGTTGAACAACATCTGCACCGTCAAGGACCACGTTACCACACTCAGGGAGGACGGCGAGGACATTGCCCTGAACGTGCTCCCCAACTTCCACACTTTTGGGTTCTGTCTTTCCGGGACTTTGCCCCTGGTCCTTGGCTACCCCCAGGTGATACTTCCAAGTTTTCTGCCTCCGGCCAGGACCGTGGAGGCGATCTACTCCCATAAGGTGTCGGTGATAATCGCCGTGCCTACCATAGTTGCATTGATCTGTGAGGCAGTGGCTAGGTCCAACATGGCCCCACCTGATAGCCTGAACATGGTGGTCTGTGGCGGTGCTCCTTTGGACCTCAGGCTTCACCAGAGGGCGGAGAGGTTTCTGGGTGTCCCGATCCACGAGGGCTACGGCCTCACCGAGTGTTCTCCTGTGGTGGGAGCGGCCCACGACAGGGCCGGTTTTAGGCCAGGACAGATAGGCCCAGTCATGGAGGGCTACGAGATTCAGCTGAGGGACAGAGAGGGCAAACTCCTAGACGGAAACGAAGGGGTCCTGTGGGTAAGAGGCCCATCTGTGACTTCTGGTTACTTCAGAAGCCCTGAGGCCACGGCACAGCGTTTCGATAAGGACGGATGGTGTAACACCGGTGATGTGGTTCGTTTCGACGAGGACGGCTATTTTTCCGTCCTGGACCGGGACACGGATATAATCATAGTGGGAGGTTTCAACGTATATCCCCAGGAGGTTGAAAACGTCCTGGCGTCCTTCCAAGGGGTCAAGGAGGCGGCGGTGGTCGGAACACCTCACGGCCTCAGCGGAGAGGTCCCCAAGGCCTTTGTCGTCCTCCAGGAAGGGACCTCGGTGGAGCCCAGGGATCTGATCTCCTTCTGTAAGGAGAGGTTGAGCCACTATAAGGTCCCCAGAAAGGTGGAGTTCGTCGACGACCTTCCCCGTTCCGCCATAGGAAAGGTGCTAAGGCGAACCCTGAGGGACCTGGAGAGAAGCCGCTTCGCTGGCAAAAGCCAGCGATGAAAAAGCTGGGCTGAATGGATCTAAATTGGATCCACTCAGCCTGGCTTTTGATCTTATGGGGTCATTGCCAGATTTGCAAGGTAGGAGCATAATGACTTTATCGTGAGATAAAGGTCTCTAAAAAAGAAAGGGACCCCCTTTGCAGGAGATCCCCATTTCCGCTTTCGGGCTTTTTACTCATCCTCTCAGATGAGCAGCCAACCCCGAAGCTCACATTGCTATCTGAGTCAATTATATCAAAAAAGAGCTAGGTGTAAAGGAGCGATATACCGGTGATTGGAAATATTAAATTATCAGACATAGAAAAATGTCTTTCAAAAGAAAGATTAAATGTTTGCTTTGATTTTTTGAGGCTGTCTTCTTTAGAGGAGGCCATTTTTTGTTACCATCATCTCCAATCTCTTTCCTCGCTCTGCTTTATCCCTCTTCACTACGTCGAGGTGGTTTTGCGTAATAAAGTTTATGATGCCCTTCTATCTTTTTATTGTGGAAGGAGAAAATCTATAGATCTCCCCGGCTCACCAGAGGAATGGTATCTATGGATGCCTCAACGAGATAAGACCAAACGTGTCATACAAGAAAGTATCCATAGATTGCGAGTAGGCAAATCTTCCCCAATGACCTGCGATATAATCGCACAGTTGCCTTTTGGGTTATGGGTCAGCGTACTGGAGGAATTTCCAGATGAAAAAGCGCCACTGTATTTCTGGAGAGGGATTACCCATGCAGTTTTTTCTAATATCAAGGGTAAAAAAAGTAGACGCAATATATTATTCGAATTGAGAAATATTAATAATGTTAGAAATAGACTATTCCATCATGAGCCTATTTGGAAGACAGATAAAGTCTCTTCGTTTGATACTGCTTTAGAGGAGATAAGAAGGAAACACGATAAGATACTTACCGTGCTTTCTTGGCTGTCCTCCGATATGGTGGATTTGTTAGATAAATTAGGGCACGGCAAGAACTTTCAATTTGTCTGCGAGAGAATCCTATGGGAGAAACAGGGCTATGGCGTATGAGCAGACAAAATAAGTCTGTTCTTTTGTCTTATGGATCCATTGTCGGGCCTGTAAGGTCGGATGGTAATGGTACTACCCTAAGAGGGGGCGTCTTGTTTTGAAGATACGTTTTTCCGTCGCTCGTAAGGTGGGGCTCGCTATGGTCCCTATACTGCTTGGATTGGCCGTCGCTGTAATTATCCCGGCCTGGAGAATGTTCACCGATGTTTTCGTCGAACAGGCCGAGGATCAGGCCAGAATGGGCGCGATGGGGCTTCTTGAGACCATAGAGTCCGAGTCGATCAGGACTAAGGAGGTGTCTATGGCCCTGTCATTCCGGTCCGATCTGGCCGAAGCTGTCGCAAGAGGTGATCGAGAGGCCGTCCTCAAGGTGGCCTCGCCCCTGTTAAGGGACATGGCGGTGGACTTCGCCACCATAACCGATTCCAGCGGTAAGGTAATAGCCAGGGTGCACGAGCCAGCCAAGTTCGGTGACGACGTGACGTCCCAGTCCAACGTGGCATCGGCGCTAAAAGGGACTCCCCTGAGCGCCGTCGAGAGGGGAACCGCCGTGCCTCTTTCAGCCAGGGGAGGGGCCCCCATATATAAAGGCGGTAAACTGGTCGGGGTCGTCTCTACAGGGGTTAGGCTGGATCAACCTGGCCTGGTGGACGTGATAAAGGATCGCTTCAACGTCGACGTGACGGTTTTTCTGGGTGACGTCAGGCTTATGACCACGGTCAAGTCCGACGGAAAGAGGCTTACTGGGACAAAGCTCGATCCTAAAATCGCCCAGGTGGTCCTCAGAGAGGGCCATCATTTCATAGGGCCTGCGTCTATAATGGGTATCCCCTACATAACGGCCTACGAGCCTATGAAGGATCCCTCGGGAAAGGTCTTCGGCATAGCCTTTGCCGGTCGTTCCATGAGGGCTCTTGACGTGGTTCGCAGCAGGGTTTTGTCGATGACTGCGCTGGTCGGTCTTTTGGCCTTTACCTTTGCGGTCATAGTGATGGCTGTCGTGGTCCGGTTTATTCTCCGTCCTCTGAAAAAGATGAACGTTCTTGCGGGAAAGCTGGCACAGGGGGACCTCACGGTAAAATCAGGGGTCGAAAGAAACGATGAGTTCGGAGACCTTGCCGCGAGCTTG
>JAQUTB010000239.1 GCA_028709985.1 Dethiosulfovibrio sp. | reverse complement strand
CCGTGAGATGGGCAGTTCCGGTATTGATAAGCCTTGCCCTCCACGGCCTGCTGCTCTCGGTGAACTGGACCGCAAAGCCTGAGGAGAGAGGCCAGGTCATATCGGTCAGGCTGGTGCCGCTGGCACAAGAGACCGGACCAGGCCCCGACTCTCCCGAGGAAGGGGGACAAAAACAGGAACCGGCCTCCGATCCTGAGAGGCCATCGGAACCGGTTCAGGCCCCCCCTAGACAGGGTACCTCGAATAATGATGAGGTACAGAAAAAACCTGAACCGGATCCAGAGGTGGTCCAAAAACCACTAGAGGAGAAAAAGTCACAGCAGAGGGAAGTTACACCGAAAACTAAACCGGAGGCCGAACCGATCCAGAGACCTGTCCCACAGAAAACTCCGGCAAAGACGGAGCCTAAACCGGTCAAGGAAGTCCCAGAAAGACGGAAACCGGTTGAAAAAACCGCCCCTAAAGCGACCCAGCCGGCCAAGGCAGATTCTAAAACCGAGCAGGTCAAGCCAGCTCCAGCCCCTAAAATAAGCTCAAGGAACGACGGTGAAGGAGAAGAGGCCAATAAAATTGGTACACAGGGGACTTCTTCCCCCAAAACCTCCACCTCGACCTCAGCTGGAGCTGAAGGGGGAAAGAAAGCGGCTCAACCCAAGGGGGTAATGTCGGAAAAGGACGTAACGGTCCTCCACAGGGAACAGCCGGTCTACCCCCTCATCTCCAGAAAGAGAAAGGAACAGGGAACTGTGACGGTTCTGCTGGAGGTGAGTTCAGGGAAGGTATCAGACGCCAAGGTGGAGAGCTCATCAGGGTCGCCAAGGCTGGACGAATCGGCGGCAAAGGCCCTCCGGGCCTGGCGATTCTCCGAGGACCTGACCGGAACGGTGAGGATACCGGTGGTATTCACCTTAACTAAGTGAGTAGAACTAATCCGAGGGAATGCAACCGTTAGTTTTTCGAGTCCCCTCGGAGAGATCGTTCCGCCTACGCCCTGTTTCGCCCAATCGTATACTCGACCTGCCTGTTTCGTACGAACCGCCTCGGAGGGCACGTCCTGTGCCCCCTCGGCTTGGGGCGACGTCCTGTCGCCCCATTCGACTACACGACGGCATGTCGAGTATACGGGCTCAAATGGGCTCCGTCGGAACGATCTCTCCGAGGATTAGAGTTTTTAGAGGCTCCCTAAAGATAACAAGAAGCAGGACCGAGAGCGATAAACCACTCTCGATCCTGCTTCTTGTTATCCTAACGGCCTAGAGAAGCTTTTTAGACCCCGAATAGACCTCCTGCACCTTCAAGGCGGCAGCTCCGTGGCCCGGATGTTTTGCCGGGTTCCAGCTCTTCATGTCGTCAAAAACCGGCCCCTCGGAGTGGTATTCCAAGGTCCCCTTGACCTGAAAGGCCTCTCCGTCCCCGGTTATGAAAAGGAGGGAGCCCCTGCTGCCGGACAGCAGGTTCTTTCTGGTCTTGTCGAAATAGTTATCCGCCACGACCAGCGTTTCATCGTCAAACTTACCGACGCAGGTAGCGTAGATGGAGTTCGGCACCCCCTGATCGTCGACGGTGGACAGAACCACAGCGCCGTCCCTCTCGTCCCAAGCCTTGATAACGTTTTCCGGTAGCTTAGACATATTTATTCCTCCTGTAGAGATAAATTATGGACCGCATAAAAAATCCACGAACTCGCCACGATTATACTCCCAATCGGCAAAACCCCAAGGCACAGCTAGACGTCGACCTTAGGGGACAGCAACGCCCATAGAGGAGATATCAGGCAGAAGAAGGAGAAAGGTATGTACATGAACATGGAGCCGTCGGAGGACGAGAGCCCCATAGCGGACGCCACGAAGGCCCCACAGGCAGCCCAGGGGACCAGTGGGACTATCAGGATGGAGCCCTCGACCAGATACCTGGAGAGCCACAGCCTGTCCACCTGCAAATCCCTGTATACCCCGTTGAACATCCTGCCGGAGACCACTATGCCCACCGAACCACTGCCGGATCCCGACGACACCAGCATTGTCGTGAGGAGTGCCAGACCTCCCAGAGGGAGTACCCCCTTAAGGGACACTATGGACTTCAGTATCCGATCCATAGAGCCCACGGTCTCTAACACCCCTCCCATACAGAGGGCCATGGAGACCATCATGAAGAGCATTGAAACCGATCCCAGCCCTCCCCTGTTGACTATGCCGTCGGCTACGGTGGAGCCGGTGGAAAAGTTGCCGCCGTCCATAAGTACCGACAGTATGATATTGAAATCCAACCCCTGATACAGATAGGCTACGACCACGGCGGATAGGGAGCTTAGGAAAAAGCCCGGAAGAGGCTCGATCCCCGACAGGACCAGCGCAAGGACCACAGCGACAGGCAGAAGGACCACATGGGACAGATTGAAACAGTTTTCCAGAGATCGTATGACGCCATAGGATTCCTCTGGATCGGTCAAAGCCAGGGGGACAAAGAGCCCCACTATGTAGTACAAGACCAGGGACAGGGCAAAGGGAACGAGGGCGGATCTGGCCATAACCTTGATGTGAGCCCTCCTGTCGACCTCGGACATCTGAGGGGCCAGAATGGAGGTATCCGATATAGGAGAGGTCCTGTTGCCCATAAAGGCCCCGGACACCACAGCACCGGCGGTGAGCCAGAGTGGAATACCAAGCCCCTTTCCCACCCCTGCCAGAGCGATCCCCACGGTCCCTACGGTTGAGATACCCGAGCCGAGCAGGATACCCGTCAGAGCGGAGACCGCAAAGGCAACAGGGAGGAAGAGGTCCGGCACTATGGCCCCTAGCCCCAGCTTTACCAGAAAGGGAACCGTCCCGGACAGGGTCCAGGAAGCCACCAATATCCCTAAGAACACGAAGATGGACAGGACCGGCAACCCCGAAGACCAGGCCTGGAACATCCCCCCGGATATACCGCTCCAGCTGTAGCCCCTGGAGAGGCCCGAGATAGTCCCCGCCGCCACAGCCAGCACGAGGGCCATATGGGGCCTAAAATCGCCGGTGAGGGCTATTTGAGCCCCTAAAAAGGCCAACATAAGCCCTAAAGGGGCAAACGCCTCAAATGTCGATGGGGGCCTCACATCTCATCGTCCCTTTCTGGAGAAGGCGGCCAGAACCACCGCTCCCATGACCATGGCACAGCCGACGACCTCTCTGACGGAGGGGAACTCCCCCAGCATGGCTGCAGCCATGGAGGTCGCTGCGACTATCTCAACGGTCACACCAAGGCTGGCGGAGGAAGCGGTGACGTACTTCATTCCCTCAAAGTAGAGGCCGTAGGCCAGACAGCTTGCGGCCAACCCCAAGAAGGAGGCCCAGAGTATACCCTCCATAGGGATTTGAGATATAGGGGATCCCATAAAAAGCCACCTGCCCCCGAGTAGCCAGAGGACCCCCAGGGCGTTGGAGTAAAAGAGCAGCACCACAGGGGTCATGGAACGACCGGAGGAAACCTTTCGCCCGAAGAGGGACTGGACCGCCATGGCGATGGCGCTTATTCCACCCCACATCACCCCAGCCGTGGATATCGACCCTGTCCCACCGGCGGCTACGGAGAGGCCAGCTATTATCATGCCTCCACCAAGCCACTCTCCTAGGCTGGGCCTCTCCTTAGTTATCCAAAGAGCGCCCAAGGCGGTGAGGAGAGGGAAGGTATAGTGGATCACCATTCCCACAGGGACCGACAATGTCCTTAAAGACATCATGAACCCCA
>JAQUTB010000238.1 GCA_028709985.1 Dethiosulfovibrio sp. | reverse complement strand
GCGGTTCCAGCTACGGCGATCTGGTTAGGGTTATTCTGGAGGAGTCTCTGAGCAGAAACGGGATGACCATGCCGGAGGTCCAAAGATGGGCCGTGTCGAGCCATTGAGGATCTTGGCCTTAACAGGGGTGGAGCCAGCCGGTAGGCCGGACAACACCGACTCCATAAGGTGCAGAGACATGGCGGCTCAGGCCCTCACGTCCCTGGGGCACACGGTGATGTCAATGAACATAGCCCCTGAGGACATGGAGGACCTGCCCTCCCTGAAGGATAAAATACTGGGCCAAAGGTGTCACGTGGCTCTCAACTTCTTCGAGGGCTTCTCCACCTCTCCAGAACAGGAGGTGCGTTTCGCCTCCCTGCTGGAGGAGACCATGCCTTTCACCGGCAACGGTGCCGAGACCCTAGGGCTCTGCCTCGACAAGGAGACGGTCAGGAAGAGGCTGATGGACAGGTCGGTGGCCGTTCCCGACGGGTTTTCGGTGAAGGATCCCTCGGACCCAAGACTAAAAGAGACCTCGTTCCCACTGTTTCTGAAGCCCACATCGGAGGACGGAAGCGTCGGCATAGGCGAGCTATCGATGGTATCTTGCAAAGACGAGCTAAAAAAGTCCCTCATCGGGATGCTTCAGGACTTCCCACAGGGGATCACCGTGGAGTCCTTCATCGACGGGCCGGAATATTCGGTTGGGCTGCTGGGGGACTATCCCTACAGGGCCCTTCCGGTGTCCTGCATAGACTACGGCCTATATCCCGACCTGCCCCCCTATCTAGGGTACGATTCAAAGTGGGATCCGGCAAGCCTCTCCTATTCCATCTCCCCCACTATCGGGGAGGTTGCACCGGAGAAAGAGACCAAGATTCTTGACCTGGCCAGGGCGGCGGGAAAGGCACTGGACTGCCGAGGTCCCTTCAGGGTCGACATGAGGGAGAGGGACGGGGAGTTTTTCGTCCTGGACGTCAACCCCAATCCCGACCTGAACGACGACAGCGGCTTTCTGAGACAGTGCCGAAAGGCCGGTTTAGACCTGCCGGAGCTGATGGATGGGCTAGTCAGGTCCGCCTTGGTGAGGAGACTGACCGATATGGGCAGGGAAACAGGGGCCTTCTCGACCGACGAGGTCCAGGTGTTGGAGGAGGTACTGTCCGCTTGGGCCGAGGCCCCCGACCAGGACTATTCCCTGCTGATTGGGGATGGACCTGAGGGAATATGGGGCTTCGTCGTCTACGGCAGGACCGCCATGACCGATTTTTCCTGGGATCTCTACTGGATCGTCGTGGACAGGGACAGCCAGGGCAAAGGCAGAGGTAAAAGATTGGTGAAGGACCTGGAATCGGAGCTTCTTTCCCGAGGAGACAGGGCCATCGTCCGAGTGGAGACGTCCGGCCAGGAGGCCTACCTATACCAGAGGGATTTCTACCGTTCCACCGGCTTCTACGAATGCGGCAGGATCAGGGATTTCTATCACAGCGGGGACGACTTGGTCGTTTACTGTCGTTATCTGGACCGGGAGGGGCTTTAGCCATGAAAGCCTGTCACCGCCCGGAGATATGGAAAGACGTGGAGGACAGGGACTGGAACGACTGGAGGTGGCAACTGTCCCACAGGGTCACAGAGGCCACGACGCTCGGTAAGGTCATAGACCTCTCCGACGACGAGATCGAGGCGCTGGACCGTTCCCTTCACCTTCTGAGGATGGCCATAACCCCCTACTACGCCAGCCTGATCGACCCTCACGACCCCGGTTGTCCCATAAGGATGCAGGCGGTTCCGACCCTGGCGGAGACCTACACCGCGCCGGAGGACCTGCTTGACCCGCTCAGGGAGGACAGTCACTCTCCCGTCCGAGGCCTGACCCATCGCTACCCGGACAGATGTATAATGTTGGTGACCGATCAGTGCTCTATGTACTGTCGACACTGCACCAGGCGGAGGTTCGCCGGTGAGAAGGACCGCCCGATGGAGAAGCGGGCCATGGAGGCGTGTCTTGACTACATCCGTAGGACTCCGGTTCTGCGGGACGTCCTGGTCACAGGGGGAGATCCACTGACGCTGGAGAACGGCATCCTCGAATGGCTTCTAGGCGAGCTTCGGTCCATCCCCCACGTGGAGATAATCCGAATAGGAACCAGGATTCCAGCGGTGCTGCCTCAGAGGATCACAGCCAAGCTGTGCTCTATGCTGAAGAAATACCACCCTCTGTGGATAAACGTACACTTCAACCACCCGAAGGAGCTGACCGAGGAGGCCGGCAGGGCCCTTGAGATGCTGGCCGATTCTGGCATCCCCCTTGGGAATCAGTCGGTACTGCTTAAGGGGGTCAACGACTGCCCCTACATCTTCAGGGAGCTGAATCAGGGTCTGCTCAAACACAGGGTCAGACCATACTACATATACCAGTGCGACCTATCCCAGGGCATATCCCACTTCAGAACCTCCGTCGGTAAGGGCCTGGAGATAATGGAGTTCCTCCGGGGGCACACATCGGGCTTGGCGGTTCCAACCTTCGTGGTCGACGCCCCTGGAGGAGGGGGTAAAATACCGGTTATGCCCCAGTACCTCATCTCCCGGTCGGACAGGAAGGTCCTGCTTCGGAACTTCGAGGGGGTCATCACCGCCTATACCGAGCCGGAGGACGACAGAAGCGCGTGTCACGACAACTGTCACGACATATGCGCAAGACAGAAGAACTTCTCCAGAGAGGGTCTGGCCTCCCTTTTCACAGGCGAGCGCCCCTCATTGGAGCCAAAGGACCTGGAGAGGAGTAAAAGGCAGAGTCGGTCCGACTGAGGACCGTCGACGAAGGAGGGCTTATCATGCTGGAAGAGGCGATTTTGAGGTGGTCCGAGGGAGAGCCCCTGGAGGGGGCTGTCTTCAAGGACGAGACGGTCACCGACCTAGACATGTCAAACGTGAGGTTCGACTCGGTCCAGTTTATAAACTGCCGTTTTATCTCGTCCATGTTCGTGAGGACCAGCTTTTACGATTCTATCCTCAAAAACTGCGACCTGTCGAACTGCGACCTCAGCAACAGCTACTGGAAAGGGACGGTTATCCAGGACAGCAAGGCGGTGGGCAGCAACTTCGACCACGGCTTCTTCAGGGAGACGAAATTTACCGGCGGGGTGTTCAACTACTCCAACTACGGAGGGTCCGTCTGGGAGAACTCCGTCATATCCCAGTGCGACATGAGGGAGGCTTTTCTCTCTGAGGCTAAGTTCAAGAAGATTCGCCTGAGCAAGGTGGACTTCACCAGGACCAGCTTTTTCAAGACGCCCCTCAAGAACGTCGATCTCTCCGACTGCGTCATAGACGGTTTCTCCGTCTCCGACGACTTCAGGGAGCTGAGAGGGGCAAAGCTGAACGCTCTTCAGGCGGTGGGAATCGCCAGCATGATGGGAATAAAGGTGGTCTGACCGATCGGTCAGACCACCTTTGATTCGAGACCCACCACGAGGCGATAGACCGTCTCTGTGGCGGGAAGAGATATTCCATCTATTCCACCTAACCTCAGGATCTCGCCGCTTATAGCCTCTATCTCCGTGGGCCTCCCGGCGAGGACGTCCTGGAGCATGGAACAGCTGTTTTTCGACGTGGATCGAACCACCGCCCTGACCCTGTCCCACATGACCTGGGAGTCCATAGGGATTCCGACGGAGCGGGCGACGGAACAGGCCTCCATGGCGAGGGATCGGCACAGGTCGGCGAGCCCCTCGGAGGAGAGGACTCCGCCGTTTTCCCTCCGTAT
>JAQUTB010000237.1 GCA_028709985.1 Dethiosulfovibrio sp. | reverse complement strand
CCTCCCCTCTCAAACCTCTGTCCCCATGTCTTTCCGTCCCTGCATATGTCCAGTTCAAGCCAGGTGGACAGGGCGTTAACGACCGATACCCCAACGCCGTGAAGTCCTCCTGATACCTTGTAGCTGTCGTTGTTGAACTTACCACCGGCGTGGAGGACGGTGAGGACCACCTCACAGGCTGGCCTGCCGTTGGATGGGTGGGGGTCAACCGGAATGCCTCTGCCGTTGTCCGACACCGAGACGCTGCCGTCGGTGTGGACCGTCACGGAGATCTCGTCGCAATAGCCCGCCAGGGCCTCGTCCACTGCGTTGTCCACCACCTCATAAACGCAGTGATGGAGCCCTCTTGTTCCTGTATCTCCTATGTACATTCCCGGTCTTTTCCTGACCGCCTCAAGGCCCTCCAGTATCTGGATGCTCTGGGCGGTGTACTGAGACTGGTTGGCGTTAGTCATGTGTTAAAAACTCTCCTTCCATACGGGAGACCTCCGATGTCCGCTTTGGGAAACAGCGTCTCCTGAGCGTCTCTGGCCGGAAGGCCGAGCGCAGCACGATCCCGTCGTCGGTGTGGATTGCGGTGCCTTCTTCGTCCCTCACCAGGGCGATTACCCTGTCCAGGGCCACTACGTCCTGGGATTCCAGAAACAAAAACATAGGCACTCCTCCTTTTTTATCTTATCCCCAACCGAACTATTATAACTCAAAAAGGTCATCTTACCCCTTCGGAGTCAAACTTTATCTTGAACCAGTCCCTGATCTCTCTGGGCAGGACCCTGAAGCCGTAACGTTCCTTTGTAAGCCACAGATAGTAGTCGTTTGAGAAGGACGACGCCAGCCCTTTGATGGACTTTCCCTTGTTCTCCTTCAGAAGCTCGTAGGTGTTTTTAAACTCCCTGTCCTCGTCGGCGTCCCATCGGAAGCTGGCCAAGGAGTAGGCCACAGCCTTCTCCGCGCTGTGGCTGGGGAAAAGGGGCAGAATAAAGCTGTTGTCGGTCCAGTCGTAGGCCCCGTATCCCTGTCCCGGAACTATTACCACACGAGGGATGCCGTACATCCTCACCCTCGGAACTCGTAGCATATCCTCGTCCAGGTGGACAAGCCGTTTCAGTGTCTCCGAGACCTCCTGAAAGGTCATGGGCTTCTGGACCGACTGCTGGCAGAGGGGGGATGTGTCGGTCCTGGCCATACGGGCCATCTGTCCCGCCATCTCTCCCTTGCCCTTTATGGCCTCCTCCAGCCGGACCAGTCTGTCGCCCTCGCTTTCGGTGGCGAACTTGGCGGCGTTTCTGTCTTTAGTCCTGTCCCATCTCTCCGCCTCGTTTCGGATGTGGATGTAGACCGACCCGAAGAACACGACGTCGTCAACGAGGCCCTTGAATCGACGCCTCTCGTCATCCCCGAAGCCGTCTATCGTCTTTGAGGCCTTGGTTATAAGGGACTCGATCTCGTTCCTGGCGAAAGAGAAAAAGTTGGATCTCTCGATGGTCTCATCGCACTGTTTTTTCTCCATCTCCCTGAACTTCCTGGTCCTCATATGCCGCTCCAGGAACGGCTCCAGGTTCTTCTCCAGCTTGGTCACCAACTCGTCAGCCTTCTCCTTGGTGCAGTCCGGAACCTGGGGCAGGATGGTCTTGAGGGACAAAGAGGCCCTCTTCATCGCGGTGTCGGTGCTGGCTCTGTAGTCCTTCAGCCTATCCCCGAATACATCCAGGCCGGACCTTTTCTCCTTGTTGTAGAGTCCGGCGTAGAAGTCCTGCCAGTACTCCGTGAAGGTCATATACTGAAACATGTCCTTAGGACGATCCTGGGAGAGCCAAGCAGGCAGGGCCTCGTTGAACGAGGTCACTCCGGGGGAGAGGAACCCTCCGTCGAAGAGCAGCCTCTCTTTGGAGCCGAAGGAGAGGGCTTCTGGGGCCTCTTTTGCCATCACCATGAGGACGGACTTTATCAAAACCCAATACCTTTCCGACATGGCGGTCCAGAGCTTCCTGAGCTCGACCCGTTCCTCTCTATCCTGGACCTCCCCGACTTTTCTGTAGGCTTCCGAGTCCCTGAGGTACTCCGCACACAGGACCTTTATAGCCTCGTCCTTTTTCCATCTCTCCAGCAGCGCGGAGAGAACTATCTCCTGTGCCAAGGGGATCTCCCCTTTCTGTATTGGTATTTTCGTTTTTTTGGAAAAAATTTTTTGTTCTCCCCCGCCTTGCCCGAACGGTGGAAAAGGGATAGTATCCCCTAAGGGATATACCACACTACCATTTCAGGGGTGATCTTATTATGTTATCAGGAACTCGTTCCATGTCCAAGGTCCTTATGGCCCTAGCCTTAGGACTCATCGTTACCGCAGGAGCCAGCGCCGCCAGCCTAAACGTCTACACCATAATGCCGGAGAAATACTCCGCCAAGGTCTTCAAGGCCTTCACCGACGAGACGGGAATAGACGTCAATTTCATGAGATTCTCCTCCGGTGAGGCCCTGGCCAGGATAGTGGCGGAGAAGGGAAACCCCCAGGTGGACGTCCTGTGGGGAGGCCCAGCCGATACATACGTGGCTGGAATGAAGGAGTCGGTCTTCGAGCCTTACAGGTCCGTCAACTTCGACCAGGTTCCGGTGGAGTTCAAGGATCCCGATGGACACTGGACTGGGATCGGCATAATCCCCCTGGTGTTTTTGACCAACACCAATTTCTTAAAGGAAAAGGGCATAGAGGCCCCTACTTCCTGGGAGGACCTTCTCGACCCGGTCTACGGCAATAACCTTCAGATGGCCGACGCCAGGACATCCGGCACTGCAACGGAACGGATATACAGCCTGGTGAAGGTCTACGGCGAGGACGGAGCCTTTGATTACCAGAAAAAGCTCCACGGCAACGTCCAGCTCTACACCAAGAGCGGTGCTGGCGGAGCCATGCCAATAGCCCAGGGGCAGACCGCCAGCGGGATATTCTATATCGTGGATGCTCTGGAGATCCAGCAGCAGGGCTATCCGGTAGTTATATCATATCCTAAAGAGGGCGTTTCGTACGGAGTCGAGTCCACTGGCATCATAAAGGGCTGCAAAAACATCGACGAGGCCAAAAAGTTTGTCGACTGGGCGACCAGCGAGAAGCTCGCCCAGTTCCTTGTGGATAACAGCATAAACTACATACCGGTCCTGTCGTCGGTCAAAGTCTCAAACCCCGCCCTGGACGTCTCCAACGTGGTCCTTCATCCCGTCCCCACCGAGTGGAAAGGGGAGAAGAGAAAGAGCTACGTTGAACGCTGGATAAACGAGGTCATACGCTAGATTTAAAATAGCAAATCAACCCCGAAAGGGCTCGAAGGCTACCGTCGAGCCCTTTCTTACTTTGAACCCTCAGGAAAGGGGTTTTCATGTGAACCCATCGACTAAAATGGACCGAACCCTGATCCCCGTGGTTGCCACAATATGGCTTTCACTGGGCATATTCGTCCTATATCCTTTTTAAGTTGCTTGTCATGACCTTCGTGGTCGAGGGCCAGCTCTCAGGGGCCAACATCGCTGCGGTTATGACCAACTGGTATGACCGACTGGCCTTTTTCAACAGTTTGAGGCTCGCTGGAGCTGTCGCTGTTACAGGAACCTTTTTGGGGTTTCTCTTCGCCCTGGCTGTGACAAAGATCTCCATGCCAAGGCCCATCCGGTGGTTTATAGGAGCTATCACCGTACTGCCTCTCATATCGCCGCCTTTTACCAGCAGCATAGCCCTGACCCTATCCCTAGGCCCTAACGGCATTC
>JAQUTB010000236.1 GCA_028709985.1 Dethiosulfovibrio sp. | reverse complement strand
GAGCCTTCAGGCTCTTCTCACGTCGCCTGGAATGTTGGAGGGACAGGGCGAGATAGCGGTTTTGGAGGAGCAGATCAGAAACTACGCCTTGAACAACCCGGAGGAGTTTGCCGCTTTCATCCGGGAATGGATAGTGGAGGACTAACCTAAGGGGGGGATGACCGTGGCCAAAGACACTTCGGCTAGAATACAGATGAAAGGCAAGCAAAAAGGGGCCATTCTGATGGTCACCCTGGGAAACGAGGTCGCGGCTCAGTCCTATAAACACCTGGACGAGACCAGCATAGAGATACTCACACTGGAGATAGCCAACCTCAGAAAGGTCTCCTCGGAGCAGAGGGTGGCCGTGCTAAAAGAGGCCCAGGAACTTATCCTAGCCAGGGAATACATGGCCCAAGGTGGAGTGGACTACGCCAGGGAAATTCTGGAAAAGGCTTTAGGACCTGAGAGGGCCCAAAGTCTGCTATC
Source organism: Dethiosulfovibrio sp. (assembly GCA_028709985.1). Taxonomy (GTDB): domain Bacteria; phylum Synergistota; class Synergistia; order Synergistales; family Dethiosulfovibrionaceae; genus Dethiosulfovibrio. Next base: position 3,327 of record JAQUTB010000236.1, on the reverse strand, counting down.
CCGTATAACCGCCAGCCTTCAGGTTCGTCCCTTTGACTTCATGAAACACAGCGACCCACAGCAGCTCATAAGCTTCATACAGGGAGAACATCCTCAGACCATAGCACTGATACTGTCCTATCTGACGCCGGACCAGGCCTCCGCAGTAATAGGACGTCTCTCTGCGACCATGCAGGCGGAGGTTACGAAGCGTATCGCCAAGATGGATCGCATAACCCCCGAGGTACTCCGAGAGGTGGAGAGGGTATTGGAGCGGAAGTTCAGCACCGTTATAGGGCAGGACTTCACCATGGCCGGAGGAATCGACGCCGTCGTGGAGATCATCAACCGAGTCGATCGTGGTACGGAGAGAAACATCATGGAAAACCTGGAGGAGAACGATCCGGAGCTGGCGGAGGAAATCAAGCGCAGGCTGTTCGTGTTCGAGGACATCTCTGGCCTGGACGACCGCTCCATCCAGAGGGTGCTCCGAGAGGTGGAGATGAAGGACCTCGGCTTGGCCCTCAAGGGAGCCACAGAGGACCTCAAGAACAAATTCACCAAAAATATGTCCCAGAGGGCTGCGGACATGCTCACCGAGGACATGCAGTACATGGGCCCGGTAAGGGTGAGGGACGTAGAGGAAGCGCAGCAGAAGATCGTCAACGTCGTCCGTGCCCTGGAGGACGCGGGCGAGATAGTCATAGCAAGAGGTGGAGAGGAAGAGTTGATTGTCTGATCTCGGTCGGCGTCGTCTAATCAGGGCTGCCAGAATCTTACCCGATGCGGTTCGCATCGGGGCTGCTCCAGAGCCGTCGCCGGAGGAACTCCTGTCCGACGGCGATCAGGCCCAGGAACCATCTCAGGAGGACCTTCTTCGGCAGGAGATAGACCGCTGGAAAAACTCGTGCTCTCAACTGGAAAAACAGCTCAAAGACTCCCAGTCTCGCATAGGGAACATAGAGGCCCGAATGGAAGCTGACAGAGAGAGAAACAAAAAGCAGATGGAGGAGTTCCTGGCCCAGTCCGAAAAGGACAGACAGGCTGCGGTCAAACAGGGGCACTCGGAGGGATTTGCGGCAGGAAAAGAGGAAGGATTCATCCAGGGAAGATCCGAGCTGGAGGCTCAGTTGAGGTCGGAGTTCGAAAAAGAGCTCTCCGGTGCGGTAGAGATCCTGAACACCGTTCACGACGAGATTAAAAACAACCTTGAGGAGCTTTTGGCGGCTAATCCATACCGACTTATAAGACTTTGGCAAAAAGTCCTGTCAAGACTCCTTGTCAGAGAGGTCGCCTTCGATCAGGAGGCGGCCCTCAGACTGTTTAAAAACCTCCTCTCCAGGGCCAGCGACAAAGAGGACATAAGGGTTTACCTTAATCCAGATGATTTAGACGCCATAGAGGCCCAGAGGGGCAACTTTGGGGAGCTTGTCAGAGGAGTCCGAAATATAGAGTTTATGGCCGACGATGAGGTCGATAAAGGAAGTTGCATAGTTGAGACAGGCCTTGGCATATACGATGCCCGCTGGCGAACCCAGCTTGAGCAGATAAGCACAGAAGCCGAGGCGGTCCTCACGGAGGGGAAAAACCGTGAATGATTCTACGGACTTCAGATCCCTCTGGGACTCGCTCGACTCACGGATATCCCAGGTTGACTTCGTCAGGATAAACGGAAGGGTATCCAAGGTGGTGGGACTCGTCATAGAGTCAAAAGGCCCCGACGTCAGAGTTGGGGACCTCTGTGACATAAGGTTCCGAAAAGGCAAACACAATCTTGAGGCTGAAGTAGTGGGATTCAGGGACGACAGAGTTCTCCTGATGCCGCTAGGTGAATTGAGGGATATAGGCCCTGGCTGTGAGGTGGTCTCCATGGGCCGTCCTTTAGGGGTCAACGTCGGTCCTGGTCTTTTGGGGCGAATACTGGACGGCCTGGGTCGTCCTATGGACGACAAAGGACCGGTGGGGTCCAGTGAATTCTACCCCCTCTACGCTGCCCCTCCCCACCCTCTCAAAAGACAGAACATAACCGAACCTCTGCCTGTAGGAGTAAGGGCGGTAGACGGGGTCCTTACCCTTGGAAGAGGACAGAGGATAGGTATCTTCGCCGGATCGGGGGTTGGGAAAAGCACCCTGCTTGGAATGATGGCAAGGAACACCGAGGCGGAGATAAACGTCATAGGTCTTGTCGGAGAAAGAGGCCGAGAGGTTCGGGAGTTTATAGAGAGGGACCTAGGACCTGAGGGGCTTAAGCGTTCTGTGGTTATAATTGCTACGTCGGATCAACCGCCTCTGGTGAGGCTAAAGGCCGCCTTCACTGCCACGGCAGTGGCAGAATACTTCAGAGACCAGGGCAAGGACGTCCTCTTGATGATGGACTCGGTTACGAGAGTAGCCTACGCCCAGAGAGAGGTCGGCCTAGCCGTGGGAGAACCGCCTGCTACTAGGGGCTACACCCCCTCGGTCTTCGCCATACTTCCAAAGCTTCTCGAGCGGGCTGGAGCTGGTACAAAGGGCAGCATCACCGGCATCTATACCGTTTTGGTGGAGGGGGACGACATGAACGAACCGGTGGCGGACACGGTCCGTGGAATCTTGGACGGTCACGTGGTGTTGTCCAGAAAGATAGCGGCTCGAAATTTCTATCCCTGCATAGACGTGCTGAACAGCGTCAGCAGGGTTATGCCATCCATCGTCGAAAAAACTCACCTAGATGGAGCCGGCAGGATGAGAGAGGTTCTGGCCCGTTACGCTGAGACGGAAGATCTTCTCACCATAGGCGCATATCATAAAGGTTCCAATCCCAAGGCGGACTGGGCTCTCGAGAACCTCCCCCAAGTGGAAAGTTTTCTGAAACAGGACATGAACGAGAGCTCCTCGTTCGACGACACAGTGAAGGCGATATCGGTCATAGCTCCGGTAAAAAAAGGATAGTCCATGAGGGAACGAATCGCCCGTTTCAGACGGATCCTGAAAGCCCGGGAAATGGCCAGAGACCTAGTCCAAAAACAGATGGCCGACCTCAGGGTCCAGGAGAGCGACCTGATCGAAAAACTCAAACAACTCAGGGACGAAAAACAGCTCTACATGGACCGGTTTTCTCAGGTCGCTAAGGGAACTGTGACCATCGAGGAGCTCAGGATCAGCAGCGAGGACATATCAAGGACCGAGGATCACATAAAAGAGGGAATAGTCGAGATATTCCACCTTAGGAAGAGAATCGAACAGGTAGAGGCCGTGCTCGTCGAGCGTCACAAGGACGTTCGTAAAGTGGAGATGTATCTCGAACAGATGGTGTTGCAGTGGGAGAAGGAACTTAACCGACGGGATCAGATCGTGGTGGACGACATG
>JAQUTB010000235.1 GCA_028709985.1 Dethiosulfovibrio sp. | reverse complement strand
CCCAGCCTTTACGTCCAGGCAGGGTATTATCCTTTTAGTCAGCATTTCAGTGCCTCCAGGGCTTCTTTCAGGTTTAAGGTCCTTTCGTAGAGACACGTCCCGAGGACCGAGCCGGAGACCCCGGAGTTGTCCAGATTTTTAATGTCCTCCAGGTTCCTTATGCCTCCCGCCGCTATGAGGTCCGCTTTTCTGTGGGCCAGTCCGTCGTAAAGGGCCAGCTCCGGTCCCGAGGCTGTTCCGTCTCTGCCTATGGATGTCACTAAAAAGGTTCTGTAGCCTAGGTCCATCAGTCGGCCTATGGCTTCGTCTGGGGACAGGGAGGTCGTCTCGGTCCAGCCCGATATAGCCACCGATCCCCCTTTGACGTCCACCGAGGGGACCACTTTAGGGCCGAACCTGCTCCAGAGGGCTTTTGGGTCTCCTTTGAAGATGAGGCTTCCGAGGTAAACCCTGTTGGCCCCGCCGTTCAACGCCTCTTCCACCTGGCGTTCGGTCCTCAGCCCTCCTCCGTACTGTATGGACGCCCCTGTGGCGGCCTTTATATCCTTTAAGGTAGCCAGATGGACTGGCCTTCCTTTTTCGGCTCCCTCCAGGTCTATGAGGTGAAGCCATCGGCAGCCCGAGCGGGCCAGCTCCAGTGCGGTCTCGACTGGATACTCTCCGTAGGTTTTCATCCTGTCGAACCGGCCGTTCTCCAGCCGAACCACCTTTCCTCCGTATAGGTCTATGGCGGGGTATAGCTCCAACGTCCTCACAGCCCCTTCCCTTTGATTATTTTCTCCAGCAGCCGAAGCCCAGAAGGACCGCTCCTCTCCGGGTGGAACTGTAGTCCCGTCACCGAGCCTTTGACCACCGACGACAGGAAGGACGTTCCTTCCACCTCGGTGGTGGTCGCTCCGTCTTTCGATCGGACTATGCCGTAGCTGTGGACGAAGTAGTAGTGTTCCTTCGATCCCGATAGAGTGTTCCATCCCATGTGAGGGGAAGGGGCTATGTCCAGTTTAACCACCTGGCCGTCTATAAGGCCCAGGCCCGGTGTCAGCCCTCCCTCGGTGCTGCTTTGAGCCATGAGCTGCATTCCCAGACAGATGCCTAATAGGGGGTTTCCACGCTCCGCCCAGTCGATTATCCTCTCGTCCCAGCCCCTGGCCGTCAGGTTTTTCATAGCTGGATCGAAGGCCCCGACCCCGGGCAGTATCAAAAAGGAGGCCTTTTTAGCCTCCTCCGGTAAAGACAGCACAGCACCTTCCAGGCCCAGTCTTTTCAGGGCTCTGACCACGTTGCCAAGGTTGCCCGCCCCGTAGTCTATGATGCCGACGTTCAAACCAGCACCCCCTTGGTGGACCGGACCGATCGGTCGTCCTCCATAGCCTGTTTAAGGGCCTGCCCCATTCCTTTGAAGGTCGCCTCCGCCAGGTGGTGGGAGTTGTCCACCGAGAGGGCCCTCAGGTGTACCGTGGATCTGGACTCTCTGGCAAAGGCCCTCCAGAACTCCTCTATCAGCTCTGTGTCGAAGGATCCGCACTTTTCGGTGGGGAAGGGGAGGTCCGAGGTGAGGCTTCCTCTTCCGCTGAGGTCCACCGACGTAAGCACCAGGGTTCCGTCCATAGGCATGGCGCACCAGCCGTATCTTCTGTAGGTCCTGCCCTCCAGGGATTTAAGGACGGAGCTTCCTAATGTTATGGCAAGGTCCTCGGTGATGTGGTGGTCGTCGACGTCGTCCCCTTGGGCTGAGACCGTCAGAGACCATCCTCCGTGGAAGGCCAGCAGGGTTATCATGTGGTCCATAAAGGGGCATCCTGTCTCTACCGATACGGTCTGTTCGATAGGGGCTACCTCCAGGGATATCTCCACGGAGGTCTCCTTCGTCGTCCTTGTCTGGGAGATCATGAGGCCACCTGCTGGGAGCTTCCCTTTTTCATGGAGTTCACCAGAGGGCCTATTCTGTCCCACATGGTGGAGGCCCCTTTTCTGCTCGCCACCAGCCGCAGTGACACCGGAGCGACGTATTCCAGCAGGACCAGACCGTTTGCCTTCAATGTCGATCCGGTCTGGACTATGTCCAGTATGCAATCGGTGAGCCCAAGCCTGGGGGCCAGCTCTATAGAGCCGTTTAGGTGTACCAGATCTATCTGTATGGCCTTTCGTGAGAAGTGCCTGTCAGCTATCTCCGGGTATTTTGTGGCTACTTTAAGGCCCATGAGCTCCGACCTGTGGCCTTTGAATCTATCCGAGAGCTCCGGCGGACCGGCCACCTGTAGGGAGCACAGGCCCCTACCTGTGTCCAGAAGCTCCACAAGCTGGCTTCCCGATTCCCAGAGGACGTCGCTTCCCGCCAGTGCCAGGTCGGCCACCCCACGGTGGACATAGAGAGGCACGTCCATAGGCTTTGCCAGGATGTACCTCGTGGATCCTTCCTCTATAACCAGCTCCCTGCCGGGGTTTTTAAGGCCCTCTACAGGCAGTCCTCCGTCCTCCAGTATCTCTATAGCCTCTTTAAGCACCCGCCCTGTTGGCAAGGCTATGGTTATCATCGCAGGTCATTCCTTTCCTCTATCCATCTATCTAGGTCCATCTCCAGGCCATTCTCGACGTCGACTATCAGTTTATCCTCCGGGTCGAACCACCATCGGTATCCTTTGGCTCTGGTTCGCTCCTGGGACTGGCTTTTCTCCGAGCTCCACAGTATCTCCGTGGTGAGTCCCAGGTCGTGGAGGATGGAGCAGGAGTTAAGGGCCTTTTCCACCGAGGTTCCCCCTCCCCACACCGCCACGATAGGCTCGGGGTTTCGATATGACGACTGTTTTGCCAGCTCCTCCAGGTCCAGGCCGAATCCTACAGCCTGGCCTGAAAGGCCGTAACGGCTTAAGAGGCCGTCGTACCTTCCACCTCCCCCTAGGGAGGTTCCCGATCCCGATGAGTAGACGTCGAAGATCGGCCCGCTGTAGTAGTCCAGCTCCCTCACCGATGCCAGGTCGAAGAAGACCCTGTCTTTCGACATCACCGACGATATTGACCGGTGTATCCTCTCTAAGGCCTCGGTCTCTCCCTCGCCGGTCAGCTTTTTTATCTCCTCCAATGCCTCCCCTTTGCCCTTGAGCTCAGGAAGGGCCTGTAGAAACTTTCTCTGAGGTCCTGGCGCGTTTTTGGCTAGGTCCATATAGGAACGGTAGGACCTATCCTGAAGGGATCGGATCATTTTTTCCCTCATGTCTGGGTCGATGCCCTCCATGGCCCTGGACACCAGGGAAGGGTCGCTCAGCACCAGCACCGTGTCGGTCAGTCCCAGGTCGTCCAGGGATTTAACCAGAAGATGAAGCATCTCCAGATCTGCCCCCTCTCCCTCCCATCCCAGTAGCTCCGCACCTATCTGAAATGTCTCTATCGCCGAGCCCTTAGGGGCCTTTCGGTACACCCGGTCGGAATAGCATATCCTGAGAGGCCACTGGTCGAGAGGGTAGTTGCTCGCCATGTAGCTGACCGCCGCTAAGGTTATGTCGGGCCTGAGACAGCAGGGCTCTCCTGCTGGCGAGTTTAGGACTATAAGCTGTCGTCTTATGGACGGAGGGAGGAGCCAGCAGGTCTCCAGAAGCTGAAGACCTGAGGGCCAAAAGAGCCTGTAGCCGTGGCGGTTAAACCGGTCCACCATAAGGTGTCGGCATCTCTCCATTGCTATGGCCATCTTTCCCCCGGCGTTGGACGATCCCTCGGCCACTCTGATCATGGTGCAGGTCATAGGAGCACATCCTTTGCTATGGTAAATCGTTAGAGTGACAATGGGAGAGATGATAACATCTCTC
>JAQUTB010000234.1 GCA_028709985.1 Dethiosulfovibrio sp. | reverse complement strand
GTCACCTAACTGATCTCGAACGGACAAAATCCTCACCTTCAGCGATTCCTCCATCGACTTTACCTCCAATAAAGAGGACAGTGAGACCCCCTTTCCCATTATTCGGGGAGAGATAAAGAGGGAAATCTCGTCAACCAATCCTTCGTCGAGAAAAGAGGATATCACTGAGCCCCCTCCCTCGACCATCAACCGCCTTACTCCCCTGCTATGCAGGTCCTCAAGCCTGGAACGAAGGCCCAAACCGGAGGTCAAGCTGCCAGGATAGACTATACACCTCGGATTGGAGAGAACCTTGCTGCCCTCAGGAATGGTCCCGAGGACAACCGGTATGGGAGATCTTCCTGCCACATCCCTCACGGTCAGAGACGGATCGTCAGCCACAACCGTTCCCTTCCCCACCAATATCGCGTCGGACTGGGATCGCAGTAGGTGGGCTTTGGCCCTGGATAGATCGTTGGATATCCATCTGCTGGTTCCATCTAAAAGCGCTATTTTGCCATCCAATCCTATGGCCGCCTTTACCATCACCCATGGCATAGACGTAAAAACACCCTTAAAAAACCCTCTGTTAAGCCATCTGGCCTCGTTCTCCAGGACCCCTACTGACACCTCGATCCCAGAATCCTCAAGCATGCCTATACCTCGACCGGAGACCCTGGAGTCAGGGTCTACTGTGGCAATCACACAGCGAGCGATGCCGGCTTTGATCAAAGCTGGGGCACAGGGAGGGGTCTTTCCGTAATGTGAACAGGGCTCCAAGGAGACGTAGGCGGTCGCTCCAGAGGCCAAATCGCCGGCCATCAACAGGGCTTCAACCTCCGCATGAGGTCCACCACATCGCCGGTGATACCCCTCCCCTACGACTTTTCCCTCCTTGACTATGACACACCCCACCATGGGATTAGGTGACGTAAAGCCAGTTCCCCTCATGGCCAGGCTCAAGGCTCTTCTCATGTAAATCTGATCGTCAACTTTAGCCATCGGATCCGCCTCCCAGAAACTTCAATATGTTTTTAGCGTGCTTGCTTCCGATTCCCTCCACCTGGGTCAGATCCTCCTCCGTCAGAGCGGAGATTCTCTGAACGCTTCCGAATTTAGCCAGGAGCGACGCCGCCCTGTGTTTACCTATACCGGGGATATCCTCCAAGGCGGACCGCTTCAGCCTTTCCTGCCTTTTCCCCCTGTGGGTCGTTATGGCATAACGATGGGACTCATCCCTTACCCTCTGTAGAAGCCTGAGCACAGGGTCGTTTTTCTCCAAAACGAGAGGTTCTTCGGACCCCTTCACATAGATGAGCTCCTCCCTCTTAGCCAGTGAAATTATAGGAATGGAAAGGCCCAGATCCTTGACAGCTGCATCAGCAAACTTTAGCTGCTCAGGTCCGCCGTCTATCAATATCAGCTGAGGCAAAGGCGATTCACCATCAATACATTTACGGTATCTTCTTGTAACAGTCTCCCTCATAGACCTGAAATCGTCTATTCCCTGGACCTCCCTGATGGCAAAGCGCCTATACAGGGACGGATTTGATATTCCCTGTTCAAACACGACCACCACCCCATAGGTCTCATGTCCTGAGGAGTGAGAGATATCAAATCCGTCTATTCTCCACGGAACGGTGGGCAACCCAAGAAGATTCTGAAGATCGGACAAAATCTGCCATGTATCCTCGTCCAAGTCGGAGGAAAGTGTCGCCGAGACCTTCTGCCTGGAAAAACGCCAAAGAGCCCGGAGTGTGTCCCTTAACCTGGCGGCCTCCTCAAAGTCCATACTTTGTGCGGCCTGGTCCATCCTCTTTCTTAGCCTAGCAGTAACGTCCAGAGTCTGTCCCCTCAAAAGCAATATGACGTCGTCGAGAACGTCGTTATACTGGGACTTTGTGCATAGGCCAGCGCAGGGGGCTAGACATTTATCGAGAGAATGTCTTATACAGGGCCTCTTCAGTCTAACTTTAGAGAGATCGTATTTACATATCCTGAGGGGGAAATATCTCTCCACAAGCCTCAAAAGATTGCGAAGCTCTCCTGCACTCACAAATGGGCCTATATTGACCCCCTCTCCCCTTCTCAGAGTCACCACAAGCCTGGGAAAGGCCTCGTCGGTAACGTGAACGTAGGGGTATCTTTCGTTCATTTTGAGATCTACATTAAAAAAAGGCATTATCTTTTTTATTAGTCTGGATTCAACGATAAGGGCCTCTGCCTCAGTGTCGGTCCTCACGATGGAGATATCCTCTATTGATTCGACCAGCTTTCTGAGCCTGGGGGACGCAAAGCTGGAATGACGAAAATACGAAGAGACCCTCTTTTTCAGGGACTTTGCCTTTCCGACGTATATAACCTTTCCGGAGGAATCATGCATAAGGTAAACCCCAGGCTTGTCAGGGAAGGTTTTTATGAGCTTTTTCAGTCTTTCCAACCTATCGGTCACGGAACATACCTCCCAATACGCTTAAAAAAAGTGGCAAAACCTCAGATGGACAGTATAATCATAGACATCGGGGAAATCCAGTTCCCGCAACCGAAAAGATGGAGGTCTAAAGCGATGCTTTCACTGTACAACGATTTAACCAGAAAAAAGGAGCCATTTGTCCCTCTGCAAGAGGGCAAGGTAGGATTCTACAGCTGTGGCCCCACGGTTTACGACTATTTTCATATAGGAAACGCCCGTCCCTTCATCGTGTTCGACGTGTTGCGCCGATACATGGAGTTCTTAGGTTACGATGTAACCTTCGTTCAGAACTTCACCGACGTTGACGACAAGATGATAAATAGAGCCAACGAGATGGGAATAACCATGGCCGAACTGGCGGAAAAGACCATAGCTGATTACTTTGAGGACGCCGATGCCTTGGGGATAAAGAGAGCTACCATCTATCCTAGAGCTACGGAACACATCGACGACATAATAGCGCTGGTCAAAAAGCTCCAGGAGACGGGACATGCCTACGAGGTCGATGGGGTCGTGTACTTCGACGTATCAAGCTTCCCAGGTTACTGCAAGCTCTCGGGTCAAAACCTTGAGGAGTTGCAGTCAGGATCGAGGATAGAGGTCAACAGTTTCAAAAAAAATCCCCTTGACTTCGTCCTATGGAAGGCCCAAAAGCCCGGTGAGCCATCATGGGACAGCCCTTGGGGACAGGGAAGGCCCGGATGGCACATAGAGTGCAGTGCCATGGCAATGAAATATTTAGGTAACACCTTAGATATCCACTCCGGCGGAACCGACCTTATATTCCCCCACCACGAAAACGAGATAGCTCAGGCTGAGGCCGCGACAGGAGAGCTCTTCGTAAAATATTGGATCCATAACGAATATATACTTATAGACAAGGAAAAAATGTCAAAATCCCTCGGCAATTTCATGACCGCCAGGGAGGCAAGAAAGCACTACTCCCCCATGGCCATAAGGATGTTCATGTTGAGCGCCCATTACAGATCACCGGTCAACTTCGGTCCAGACGGGATACAGCAAGCGGCGTCGGCGTTAGAGAGACTGCATAACTGCTGGAGCGACTTCACCTACGCCACCTCAACTAGGCAGGAAACGGTCGGGGACGTGGATCAGCTTCTCTCCTCCATGGAGAAACATAGGGATAACTTCATCTCATCCATGGACGACGACTTCAACACAGCGGGAGCCATAGGCCACGTGTTCGAGGCGGTATCGACGGTTAACGGATACCTGAAAAGCTCCGAAACTCTGGATAGAAGGGCCATAGACGTCATTGAGAGATTTTTCACCGACGTTGACGATATCATGGGGCTGATAGGAATAAACTCAGAGGGTAAAGACGCCGACTC
>JAQUTB010000233.1 GCA_028709985.1 Dethiosulfovibrio sp. | reverse complement strand
GACCGTCCCGCCTGCGCCCTGTCTCGCCCGGACGTATACTCGACCTGCCTGTTTCGTACGAACCGTCTCGGAGGGCACGTCCTGTGCCCCCTCGGCTTGGGGCGACGTCCTGTCGCCCCATTCGCACTACACTACGGCAGGTCGAGTATACGGGCTCAAACGGGTTTCGTAGGAACGGTCTCTCCGAGGAATAGCGTTTTTAGAGATGCCCATAAAAGAGCGACCCCGGTCCGGGGTCGCTCTTTTGTAAACTAAGGTTTTTTATGTCAATAAAAATGCTTGACAGTTCACGGATCTTCCTGTATTATCTCGCCTCATAGAGAAACTAAACTTTATGATTAGAGCCAGGAGGGAACTAAAATGACCGTGAACTGTGTGATATGCGATGGAGCCATCTCGATTCCGGACAACGCTATGGTAGGGGAGCTGCTGATCTGTGGGGACTGCGGGACCGAGCTTGAGCTTGTGAGCCTCGATCCTATGACCTTAGAGGAAGCCCCAGAGATCCAGGAAGACTGGGGAGAGTAATCCATGGCGACCCTGTGGATTCTGTATACCCGACTCAGGGCGGAGGAAAAGATGCTCAAAAAGGCCGCCGACGATAGAGGGATATCCTGTCGTTTTGTCGATATCAGAGGTATATCCTGGCCCGGTGGCCTGGAAGTGTCGGAGGGCGACGTGGCCCTGTGTCGGTGTGTCTCTCACGGGCATAACCTCGCTATAGCTAAGCTTATGGAATCCCGGGGTGTAAGGACGGTAAACCATTCATCGGTGATGGAGGCCTGTGGGGATAAAATCGTGACCGCGTCGATTCTGGACGTCGCCGGTATACCTCAGCCCGAATACAGGGTGGCCTTTTCCCAGGAAGAGGCGGTGAACGCCGCCGAATCGCTGGGATATCCCGTCGTTTTCAAGCCACCTGTAGGAAGCTGGGGGCGGCTTATCTCCAAGGTGAACGACAGGGACTGTGCCGAGTCCCTGGTTGAGCATAAGTCCTTTATGGGGCCGAACCACGGAACTTTCTTCATACAAAAATACGTTGAAAAGCCGGGCTACGACGTCAGGGCCCTGGTTGTCGGAGGTAAGCCTATATCGGCCATAAAGAGGGCTAGCTCTCACTGGATAACCAACACAGCCAGAGGTGCTGAGGCCCAGTTTATCCCATTGGACGATAGCCTGACCGACATACTGTCCTCGGTATACAGGGCCTTCGGAGGGGACCTGCTGGCGGTCGACCTCTTCCAGAACGGGAACAGCTGGTCGGTCAACGAGGTCAACGGTCAGGCGGAGTTTCACGGTTCTGTGGAGGGCTCCGGCGTGGACGTGGCTGGAGCCATAATATCCCACTGTCAGGGCCTTATGGAGGGGGATAAGTGATGTCCTACAGGGTCGCCGTGTGGGGAGCCACCGGAATGGCAGGAGGGGAGTTGCTTCGGATACTGGCAAACCACCCTGATCTGGAGGTCGTCTGTGCCGTCTCCCGTGGATCAGCTGGGAAGCCCCTTTGGCACGACCATCCCCATCTCAGGCTGTGGTATCCCGAAATGGTCTACAGTTCCCCTGATGGGGCTATGGATATACCGACGGACCTGGTATTCCTGGCACTGCCTCACAGAGGGGCCTGGAAGGTGGCGGTGCAATACAGGGAGAGAGCCGTTAAGGTCGTGGATCTGTCGGGAGATTTTCGCCTTAAAGATCCGGCTCAGTACGCTCGGTGGTACGGTGAGGAACACGGAGCTCCAGCCTATCTGGAGCAGGCGGTCTACGGCCTGCCGGAGCTCCACAGAGATGATATAGCCAGTTCGTCCCTGGTGAGTGGAGTCGGCTGTAACGCCTCCTGCGCTATTCTCGGTCTTGCCCCTCTGGCGAGCACCGGGTTGGTGGACTCGGTCCGCATGGAACTTCGGGTAGGCTCCTCCGAGGCAGGCGGATCGCCCAGCAAAGGCAGTCACCACCCCTACAGGACCAGGACCATGAGGGTCTTTGAGCCCTTCCGCCATCGCCATCTGGCGGAGGTGATCCAGGAGACAGGGCTGCCCGAGGATCTGTTCACCATGACCATGACGGCGGTGGAGATGATCAGAGGGGTCCAGATGCTGGCCCAGGTGACGTTGAAAGAGCCGGTCAAGGAGGCGGTCCTCTGGAAGGCCTACAGAAAGGCGACCGAGGGGCGTCCCTTCTGGAACGTCTGTCCCGCCAGGCCGTCCCATCTCAGGTTGCCCGACCCCAGGTTCGTCCTGGGCAGCAACCACTGTTCCGTCGGTTTCGTCCTCCACGACGATGGAGTCAGGTTGCTGGTGGTATCCGCCCTGGACAACCTGATGAAAGGTGCTTCAGGCTCCGCCGTCCAGGCGGCCAACCTGATGCTCGGCCTTGAGGAGACCTCCGGCCTGGACGGAGCTCCGATGTATCCCGCTTAGGAGGTGTGTCATGACCGTTGGAGTGGTCAAAATAGGGGGAGCAGGAGGCAACGATCCAATCCCCCTCCTGAAAGAGCTTGCGGCCAGGACGGAGCAGGGCGAGAGGTGGGCACTGGTCCACGGCGGCAGCCATGAGATGGAACAGGCCTGTCTCTCCCTGGGGATCGAGCCGGTCTACGTGATGAGCCCTAAGGGGTTCAGGAGCCGCTTTACAGGGGATAGGGAGATGGTTGTCTTCAAAGGGGTATGCGGAGCCATCTCGGCGGAGATAGTATCCTCCCTGTCGGAGATGGGCTGCTGTGGCTCTCCTGTATGGCCCGGCGTCTACGGCGCGAGGGCCCTGTGTAAAGACGTCCTGAGAAGCGTGGAGGACGGCAGGGTGAGGCTGCTGAGGGGCAACAGAAGCGGCTCGGTGACGTCCTTTCAGGGCGAGGCGGTGGAGAGGCTGTGGGACAAAGGGATACTGCCGGTGATCCCTCCTATCGCCCTGGAAGAGAGCTCAGGTAAGCTGTTGAACGTCGACGGAGATCGCCTGGCAGCACTGGTGGCGTCATCTCTGGGGTCGGAGGTTTTGGTGATACTCAGCAACGTTCCAGGGGTCCTCTCAGACCAGCACGATCCTAGGTCTTTGGTCTCCAGCGGATCGGTTCAGGATCTCATGGCTTTGGCAAAGGGCAACATGAAGAGAAAGATCGTAGCGTCGGAGGAGGCCCTATCAGGTGGGGTCAAGGACGTTATCCTAGGCGATAGCCGCCTCGACGAACCTCTGTCAGCTGCTCTGAACGGAAAGGGGACTAAGGTATGTCTGAGCTCTACAGCGGTCGGGGTCTGACCGTATCAGCCGGTCAGGGGGCCGACCTGTGGGACGATAAAGGGAAAAAATACGTGGACTTCATGACGGGACACGGTTCCTCCCTGTTCGGTCACTGTCACCCAGAGCTGGTATCGGTGGCTAAGGTGGCCTCCCAATCGCCCTGGTCCGTGGGGCTTGGAATCTCCTCCGCTCCTAGGGATCTTTTTCTTAACGCACTGAGATCGCTGTTGCCCGACGGAAAGGCCTTTTTGTGCAACAGCGGGGCGGAATCGATGGAGGCGGCCTTTAAACTGGTCACAGCTCGTAGCGGTCGACGCAGGATCCTGGCCCTGCGAAGGGCCTTTCACGGCAGGACTATAGGAGCTCTCGGCCTAACCTTCAACCCTAAGTACAGAAAACCCTGGCAGACTTCCCTTTACCCGGTGGAGCATCTCTCTCCGGAGGACCTTCCCGGCGCTGTGGACGAGGATACCTGTGCTGTATTCGTGGAGCCAGTCCAGGGCGAGGGAGGGGTCTACCCTCTGGATTTGGAGATAGGGAAGGCTATATCCAAAGCCTGCTCTAAGTTCGATGT
>JAQUTB010000232.1 GCA_028709985.1 Dethiosulfovibrio sp. | reverse complement strand
ACCGCTCAGGCCGCCTCGGTGGAGATGATAGACCGAATCAACATACTGAACGCCACACTGTGGGCCATGAAAAAAGCGGTGGATAGGCTTCCTGGCTCTATGTTCGACGGGGTTATAGTCGACGGGGATAAGGAAATCCCTGGCCTCACGGTCCCACAACAGGTCGTCCCCAAGGGAGACGACCTGTATCCGCAGATATCCGCCGCGTCGGTGGTCGCAAAGGTACTAAGGGACAGGGTTATGACCGTACTGGACGGCCTTTATCCGGAATACGGTTTTTCGTCCCATAAAGGTTATGGGACTAAGGCCCACAGGGAAGCGATGAACTCGCTTGGGCTCAGTCCCGTTCACAGAAAAAGCTTTCACTGGAGAGGATAGACCATGGTAGACGGAATAGGATCTCCCCAAAACCTGAATATAGGGGTTGGCCGGGGACAGGGAACTCCCCTCTCCCCAGCTCAACAGTCTACGGTCAGAGGCCAGGGCATACCGGATGGGGCCCTGGTAGAGGGTCGTGTCCTGTCCGCTAAGGACGGAGCCTACATGGTCCGCATCGCCGGTCAGAACATGCTGGCCCGCTCCAATCTTTCCCTTTTCCCCGGACAACACTTTCAGGCCATATGGGACGCCAAGGGCGACGTGCCCATCCTCAGGCTCAGGCCCGAGGACGCGGCTCTTCTGGGTCGGTTGCCCAGGGCGGATCAGGAGGCGGCGGCGTTGCTCCTGTCGAAGGGGCTTCCTGTGACCGACGGCTTTTTGCTTCACCTCAGAAAAGAGCTCCGTCGTTTCGGCGACCCCAGGGCGATGGACTCCCTCATAGAGATAATGGCGAGAGGGGAGAAGGTCTCATCCGAAAAGGTGGGCATACTCTCTTGGTACATGTCGTTGGACGGTCAGTCCGTCGGCAAGGTCTGGAAAAGGATACAAAGAGAGCTTAAGGAAAGGCGAGATAGGGGTGAAAATCCCCTCTCGTCTCTGAAGGAGATGAAGGAGGGGGACGACGAAATAGGTCGGTTCCTCAAAGGGCATGCTCTGCTTTCCCGTCCTCCAAGGGAGGAGTTCGCCAACGCCTCTTTAGCCGGTGCTTGGTGGCCTGGGCCGGATCAGGAGTCCCTTCCGGCGAAGGTGAGGTTTTCCTCCCACAGCAGGGACAAGGGAGGAAAAAGATCCTTCTTCCGTGTGGACTTTCTGGTGGAAGGTAGACAGCTTGGAGACGTATCAGGAGGGCTAGAGAGCGACGGAAAGTCCCTGACCGTCTCTCTCAAGGCCGAGTCGGACGAGGCGGCTAAGGCCCTATCCCGTGAGCTACCGCAGCTGCAAGCAGAGCTCGACAGGGGGCCCCTCTCCCTTCAGTACCTCGGAGTGAGCCTGAAAAGCTCCCATCCCTCCAGGTCTTACCTCAGGCTGGACGTGGAGGCATGAAGAGGGAGAGATCGGACCGCCCTATGGCGGCGGCGGTTAAGTACGACAGAGAACATCGGGACGCTCCTCACCTATTGGCGTCGGGGACCGGAAGGGTCGCGGAGCGGATCGTGGAGATAGCCACAGAATCCAACGTTCCGGTGGTAGAGGACGCTGCCTTGGTCAGCGCCCTGTTGGCTCTGGAGGTCGGAGACGAAATTCCGGTTGAACTGTACGAGGCTGTGGCTAAGGTTTTGACCTTCGTCTATCGGCTTGACTCCTCTCGAAAGCCCTGAGGGGGTTTTGATCTTGGAGCCGGAACATCTCAAAAAAGGGAAAATGGGCGAGGATATGGCCTGTCGTTACCTTGCCGGTCTGGGGTGGCCCGTATTAGCCAGAAACGTGAGGTTTCGAAGAGGCGAGCTGGACGTTATCTCCAAAGACTGTGACGAGATGGTGGTCGTGGAGGTCCGGTATAGGTCCGTTGGAATCCTCGTGCCGCCGGAGGCGTCGGTGGGGCCCAAAAAACTGAGAAAGCTGGTCCTGGCAGGATCGGCCTACATGGACAGAATCGGCTGGAGTGGCTTTTGGCGGATAGATCTCATAGCCATCACCGACCGGGATGGACGTATATCCCTGGAGCACTATAGGGATATAACGGGAGGAGATGTGTCGTTTTGAACCTGGTCAAGGCCGTTACCCTGAGAGGGGTACAGGCTAAAGAGGTGGACGTGGAGGTCGAGATAGCGGGAGGTCTTTTCTCGATCTCCATAGTCGGCCTACCGGACGCCTCCGTCAGGGAGGCCAAAGAGAGGGTTCGGGCCGCCCTTAAAAATTCCGGCGTATCCCTTCGTGGGAGGATAGCCGTCAATTTGGCCCCGGCCGACATGCCTAAGGAGGGCTCCATGATGGACCTCCCTATAGCTGTGAGCCTGGCCATCAGATCGAGATCCATAACGCTGGACCGTCCGGCCATATTCATAGGCGAACTGGCTCTGGACGGACGGATCCGGCCCGTTAGAGGGGCTATCTCCGCCGCGGTGTTGGCGAAGGAACAGAGGCTGCCTCTATACGCTCCGGTCGAAAACTCCCCTCAGATAGGGCTTGTCCCAGAGGTTGAGGCCTACCAGGTTGAGACCCTGGGCCAGATCCTTAGTCACCTGGAATCGGGCATCCCCCTCCCTCAGGTTCCCCCTTACAAAGTGGAGGACCTTCCTCTCTCTGTAGATCCAGATTGGAGCGACATCCGCGGTCAGGCAATGGCCAAAAGGGCGCTGGAGATAGCCGCTGCGGGGCATCATAACGTCCTCATGGTAGGAGCTCCCGGAAGTGGCAAGACCATGTTGGCCAGGGCCCTGAGGGGAATACTGCCGCCTCTCTCGGACGGCGAGATATTGGAGAATCTCATGGTCAAGGGTCTGCTCGACTCGGACGACCGACCAGATCGCAGGCCTCCCTTTAGGGTTGTTCACCATACCGCCTCCACCGTCTCAATCTGCGGAGGCGGGACCGCGCTGCGACCTGGGGAGATCTCGTTGGCCCACAGAGGTGTCCTTTTCCTGGACGAGTTCACCGAATTTCGGCGAGATCTGGTGGAGGCGTTAAGACAGCCCCTCGAGGACGGATCCATAGTGGTGAGTCGATCCTCTGGGACAGTCACCTACCCCTCCAGGGTGCTCCTGGTTCTGGCCGCCAACCCATGTCCCTGTGGCTGGTGGGGTGACGCCGTAGAGCCATGCCGCTGTTCGCCCTCCGATCTGGAAAGGTACAGACGTAGGCTGGCTGGGCCGGTGATGGACAGAATAGACCTACAGGTCTCGGTGTCCAGATTATCCCCTGAGGAGCTGGTGGGGCTCTCCTCCTCCCATGGAGAGTCCAGCTCCAAGGTCAGGGAGAGGGTTTCCATGGCTAGGGAGAGACAGAGGGCTAGGTGGTCCTTTGGAGGATGGGGGTGCAACTCGGAGGTCCCGGAAAAAACTCTGAGAAAACATCTAAACCTCTCCAGTGAGGGGAAAAAGACGCTCCTTCAAATGGCAGAGGGATTCAGGCTTTCGGCCAGGGGCATGGGACGTGTCCTCAGGGTCGCCAGGACCATATCGGACCTAGCTGGGGACGATGGAGTTTCGTCATCCGCGGTTATGGAGGCACTGGCGTATAGAGGGGAGATCTGAGGCATGAGCAGGGAGCTTCTAGTCATAAACCGTCTTTCCTCCAGTGGAGGGGCCTTTCTACGGGCTCTTGCTGAGAAGGGAGTCGACCTGACCTCATTTTGGGAGGACAGGGACCTTGCCATTTCGCTGGGGGTAAAAAAATCCCTCTGGGAGAGAGGCAGAGCCCTGTTGGATTCGTCATGGCCGGAGGAGGAGCAGGAACGGTGCGTCTCGTATGGCGGAAGGATAATATTCCAAGGCGACGGCGACTATCCGACAGGAC
>JAQUTB010000231.1 GCA_028709985.1 Dethiosulfovibrio sp. | reverse complement strand
AGAGGCTCCTAGAGCCTCCGTCTCCTCCGCGGACTTGGTGATAAACGAACGAATCATTTCTTTCGTCTCCTGATGATAGAAATCAAGGCGATAAGGATAATAAACATAAAAAAAACTGGGAGGACTACTTTTCCTATCGCTATATCGGGGTTATGAAGTTTAGCAGCACCGATGACTCCAAGGGCCACTACAAAAGATATCGAAGACATAAAAAAACCTTTTTTTTGGATACGTTTAGTCTTCTTCAGCTCTTCCTCCCAGTCAACAGGACGACGGCCTCTCACGAGGATCCCCCCAATACATCAGGGATCCTATCGGCTATTTCCGACGCAAGAACGCCATCCATCGACCTCATGGAGCACAACTCGCCGGCACGTCCGTGTAGCCACCCACCTATAGCTGCGGCATCAAAAGGGGTACAGGATCTGGACCAGATAGCTCCGACCACACCGGCTAAGACGTCACCGGATCCAGCCACCGCTAGAGACTGATCACCGGAAGAGATAACCCCTCTGCCCTCCCTGGACGACACAATCGACCCAGGCCCCTTAAGCAAACAGACCCCATAACGACCTCCGAGCGACCCAGCTGTCAACAGCCGATTAGAGGAGACCCTCTCTCTGCTCCATCCCATAAGCCTGGCAGCCTCTCCCTCATGGGGAGTGATGATAACCTTACGGAAGTTAGAGGGCGACATATCGGGAAGGAACCCTAAACCATCGCCGTCAACCACGACACAGGACAGTTCTGACTCCCAAAAAGCCCTGAAAAGGCCCTCAGCGAAGCTGGACCGACCTAGACCGGATCCCATCACCGTCACTGAGCAGGAGGACGACCATCTATCCAAAATCCCTGGGACATCCTTGACTGAGTCAATCGGCTGAAATATCACCTCTGGAATAGAGCTTAGATACGGCCTTACCTGCTCTTTGGCCACCACAACGCATATCCCGGCTCCAGCTCGAAGAGCTCCTCGCGCCACCAGTGCAGCAGCTCCGGGATACTCGGAGGAACCGGCCACAACCAGGACCCCACCTCTGGAGTACTTGTTTGAATCAGGTGCGGTCTTAGGCAATCTTGAGGCGACATATTTATCGTCCAGACAGAAAAAGGGAGCGCTATCGACATCCAATATCCGGGAAGTGCTGACACCTATATGGACAACCTCTACCCTGCCGGAGTGAAACTTACCTGGAGCAACCATATGCCCGACCTTTTTCGAGACCATCGTGACGGTCAGATCGGAGGAAATAGCCTTACCGGGGACAGTACCGTCGTCAAGGTTGACCCCAGTAGGGCCGTCGATGGACATCACTGGAGAGGAGAAGTCGGAGACCAGCTCCACAGCCCTCAGTATCTGATCTCTTGGCTCACCTGAAGCTCCTGTGCCAAGCAGTGCGTCCACTACAAGAGAGGCTATATCGATTTCTCGTCGTATAAATTCATCTGATACCGAAGCCATATCGAAACAGGGGATACCAATAGATTTTAAGATATTGAGGTTCACAGCTACGGAACCCTTTACCTTTCCAGAGTCCCCAGCGATAAAGACGGATACCGATCTCCCCATCCTGTCCAGATGGCGAGCGACGACCATACCGTCGCCTCCGTTGTTTCCGATGCCAGCCATAACGACGACCCTGTCCCCATACGACGTCATAGAAGACGCAAACTCGGCACAGGCAGCCCCAGCGTTTTCCATCAGTATCTCCGATGGTATGGCCAGATCCTCCATTGCCTTTAAGTCGGCTCTGGCTATCTCCTGAGAAGAATAAAGGCGTGACAGACCTTTCATTGTCTATCCTCCATGACCACAAAAGCCACAGAATAATCCCCATCGTGGCTGAGAGAAAGATGGAAATTAAATTTTGAAAAACCAAGTTTTAGTTCTTCATCAACACCGATAAAAGATAGTCTCGGCCCGGTTTCGGATCTAGAGACAGAAATTCCTCCGGAGATCACCTTGAACAGGGGAAAGCCAGAGGCTTTTGAGAAGGCTTCCTTTGCGGCGAAGGACGACGCCAGATGTCTAGCAGGGCAGGGTTTAGAGTAAGAATAACAGATCTCCTCTGGCGAAAAGACCCTTCGGACGAAGTGATCTTCCCGAGTAAAACGGGACATCCTGGAGATCCTACATATATCGACCCCAACTCCTAATATCATCTGACCGTTCACCTCCGTAGGCAATACTATACTCTATTTCCCCAAAAGCACAATTCCCCTTGCGCAAAAATATGGGAAAACGACTCATATCAAGAAGAGATATGATCGATTACGATATATCTTGATAAACAAAATAGTTTAAAAAAAAGCGCCCCGAAAAGGGCGCATAAAATCATGGTGGGTGGTAGAGGAATTGAACCTCTGACCTCTTCCGTGTCAGGGAAGCGTTCTACCTCTGAACTAACCACCCAAGGCGATATATTAAACTGGAAATTTTCAACGGCGAGCACAAAGTAAATGGTGGGTGGTAGAGGAATTGAACCTCTGACCTCTTCCGTGTCAGGGAAGCGTTCTACCTCTGAACTAACCACCCGCCAACGACAAGAGATTTTACATGGGATCGTCCACGTTGTCAATCTCTAGGATCGTTTAGATACCGTCCTCTGAGAGTTTTTTTCTGAGAGCCTCGCCACCCTGCCTGCCTTTTTCACTGGCGCTGACGACAGCGTCTATCAACGAGCTTCTCAGTCCACCTGACTCCAATACCCTGAGGGCCTCTATGGTGGTCCCAGCAGGGGTACAGACCCGGTCCTTGTAGGAGGCTGGATGTTCCCCCCCCTTTAAAACCATCTCGGAGGATCCTATGAGGGTCATAGCCGCTGCTTTAAGTGAAAGGTCGGCGGATAGACCGGCAGCGAGCCCTCCCTGAATAAACGACTCTAGGATCGTAAAAACGTAGGCCGGTCCTGATCCCGATATGCCGGTTATCCCATCGAGGTCGGCCTCCGAGACGAGCTGGGACATCCCCACCGAGTTCAAGCAGGACGCGAGGACATCCCTGTCATCATGGGAAAGGTCCGACGACGGGAAATACCCGGTAAAGGCCTTGCCGACCGAGGCGCAGATGTTCGTCATAGCCCTACTCCACCGGGCCTCAGGAGCCGCTTTTTTAAGCAGATCCACGTTGACACAGGCCGCCAGAGAACAGCATAGGACACCATCAAGCCTCTGTCTGTTGTCCTTGATCACAGACAGTATCAAATGAGGCTTTAACGCCCAAAACACCAGGTCAAAGCCCGAGAGGGCACTCTTCATGTCGGAGGAGATCCCGACCCCAATATCGGCCATGGATCTGATAACCTCACGGTTAGTGTCGTAGACCCAGACAGGGATCCCTCCCTTGACCAGCCCCTTCGCTAGAGACCCGCCTAAAGCCCCTGCTCCTATAATGGAGACCTTTACCTTATCAGACATATTATCCCTCCCTACACCGATTTAGAGGAAACGTAAAGCCTCTGCCACTCGAACATACCCAAAGCCGACGCCACGCTGGCGTTCAGAGAGCCGGTTTTACCGGTCATGGGGATCCTCCTTAGATCATCGCACCTCTCGGATGTAAGCCTGGACAATCCCTCTCCCTCCGAGCCAACCACCAGGACCAGCCTATCGGGCAAAGGGGATTCCCATATATCCATCTCGGCCTCATGGTCAAGCCCCACGACCCAATAGCCCTTTTTCTTCAGGTCCTCAAGGGATCTGACCAGGTTTACCACCTCAAATAGAGGAAGCCTAAAAGCCGCTCCTGCGCTGGTCTTTAGCACAGTGCCGGTTATGCCTACCGACCTTCTGCCCGGAAAGATAACCCCTTCCGCTCCGGCTACCTCTGCGCTCCTT
>JAQUTB010000230.1 GCA_028709985.1 Dethiosulfovibrio sp. | reverse complement strand
GGGCGTTCACCGGAGAGGTATCCCCCTCGATGGCTCTTGAGCTTGGTGCAACCTACTCCATTCTTGGGCATAGCGAGAGGCGGACCCTGTTCGGCGAGACCTCCGAGACCGTAGGCAAGAAGGTATCTTTCTGTCTCAGCAAAGGGCTCAAGCCGGTGCTCTGTGTGGGCGAGACCCTCGATCAGAGGGATAGGGGAGAGGCTTGGGATATCGTTGAGAGCCAGCTGCTTATCGGCCTTACCGAGCTTGATGGTCCTTCGTCCCTGATGATAGCGTACGAACCGGTATGGGCCATAGGAACGGGCAGATCAGCTTCGCCCGATGACGCTCAGGATATGTGTCGCTCGATAAGGCTATGTTTGGAGCGAAGGTTTGGTCCTAACCGGATACCTGTACTATACGGCGGTAGCGTCAAACCGGATAACTCCAGGGAGCTTTTTTCCATGGACGATATCGACGGAGCCCTGGTTGGAGGGGCCTCTTTGGATCCAAACTCATTTCTGGACATGGTCTTGTAGGATAAAAAACGGGTCGGATTCTCTGAATCCGACCCGTTTTTTATCCTAATTAGCAACATAAGTTTTATTATAGGACATCTTTTTTGTAAAAGACAACTGGAGAGAGACAAAAAAGTATGCTATACTGACGACCGTCATTCTCAGGGCGGGGTGAAAGTCCCCACCGGCGGTAAACCGTAAATCGGTGAGCCCGCGAGCTTCAACATAGAAGCTGATCTGGTGAAAATCCAGAGCCGACGGTCATAGTCCGGAAGAGAGAGGGTGAACCCATATATATCTCCCCTTTATCCCTTCATTTTTAACCCGAGCATGGCTAAATTTTAACGCCTCGGGAGGTTTTTTTCATGTTATCTCAAACCCAATCGGAAAAAAATTGTTCAATAGAGGTTGCGTTGCTCTCTCTCAGAATGGGGGAGGGGGTGTTGGTGGTGGACGATAAGGATAGAGAGGACGAGGGTGACCTTATCTTCTCTGCCCAGTACCTCAATGAATCTCAGATGGCGAAACTTATAAGGGATTGTAGCGGGATCGTGTGCCTGTGTATGACCCCTGAAAAAGCTCAATCTCTTGATTTATCTCCTATGGTCAGCGATAACACCAGTCGTTATGGCACTGCTTTTACCGTCTCTATCGAGGCCAAGGAAGGGGTGACCACCGGTGTGTCCGCTAAAGACAGGTTAACCACTGTGAGAGCTGCTGCAAAAGACGGCGCTATTCCCTCGGACCTTAACCGCCCAGGTCACGTTTTCCCTCTTGTGGCCCGAAGAGGCGGGGTGATGGAAAGAAGGGGGCATACTGAGGCGACTGTGGATCTTATGAGATTAGCTGGGTTGGAACCCATCGGAGTCCTCTGTGAGCTTATGGACCCCGATGGGTCTGGTACTATGGCTAAGGGAGTGAAGATAAAGAGGTACGGAGAGATGAACGGATATCCCGTCGTCTCTGTTGAGGAAATAGCCTGTTTCTTGAGGGGAAGGTAGTTATTTAGCGTCTACGACTATGTCTCCATCCAAGAGCGATACCGTCACGGACATGCTATCCTGGGCTTTCGCTATGAGCTCCCTGGCTATCCTGCTCTCTAGGACGTGAGAGATATACCTTTTTAAGGGCCTGGCTCCG
This sequence comes from Dethiosulfovibrio sp., assembly GCA_028709985.1. Taxonomy (GTDB): domain Bacteria; phylum Synergistota; class Synergistia; order Synergistales; family Dethiosulfovibrionaceae; genus Dethiosulfovibrio. The sequence continues at coordinate 2,223 of JAQUTB010000230.1, read as the reverse complement.
TAGGAAGGGTCATATCCGTCGGAGGCTATCTTACTAAGAGCCTCTTCCGTCACTTTGAGATCGACCCCCCTTGACTTCAACCTATCGGTGAGGTCTTTGAGGAGCAGTGCTACTATCAGACGGACCTGGTCTAATGTCAGCGGTGAGAACACGACGATATCGTCCACCCTGTTCAGGAACTCCGGCCGGAAATGGCCCCTGAGCTGGGCCATAACCTTAGACTTGGTCTCGACCTCTATCGATCCGTTATTCCCCAATTCGTCTAGTAAAATGGCCGAACCTATATTGCTGGTCATTATTATTACAGTATTCTTAAAATCAACGGTTCTGCCGTGGCTGTCTGTTATCCGTCCGTCGTCCAATATCTGGAGCAGGACGTTGAACACCTCTTTGTGGGCTTTCTCTATCTCGTCGAACAGGACTACACTATAGGGTTTTCTCCTCACCGCCTCTGTCAGCTGCCCTCCGTCGTCGTAGCCCACGTAGCCAGGAGGAGCTCCTATTAACTTGGCCACGGAATGTTGCTCCATGTACTCGCTCATGTCGATGCGGACTATGTTTTCCTCTGTGTCGAAAAGGGCCTGAGCCAGGGCCTTTGCCAGTTCTGTCTTGCCGACCCCGGTTGGACCGAGGAATATGAAGGAACCTATCGGTTTTCTAGGATCCTTTATCCCTGCTCGGGCCCTCATCACCGCGTCAGATACAAGGTTAACCGCCTCGTCCTGTCCTATGACCCTTTGGTGGAGTATGTCGTCGAGCCGGAGGAGCTTTTCCCTCTCCCCCTCGACCAGGCGAGACACCGGTATGCCGGTCCACTTTGAGACTATCTCGGAGACCTCTTCTTCAGTGACCTCCTCCCTGAGGAGCCTAGAACCAGGAAGGGCCTCCATGGCTTTCTCTTTTTCCGCAAGATCCCTCTGTAACGAGGGAAGTTGACCGTGTTTTAGTTCCGCGGCTCGATTGAGGTCGTAGTTTCTCTCTGCCTCCTCGATATCCCTGCCGATTTTCTCTATCTGCTCCCTGATCTCACGGATGGATTTTATCCTTTCCTTCTCCAGATCGTACCGAGACTTCAACACCTGAGCCTCTTCCTTCAGGTCCAGAAGCTCTTTCTGGAGGTTTGATAGCCTTTCCTCTGAGGCTTGATCGTCTTCCTTTTTAAGGGCGGCTTCCTCTATCTCAAGCCTCATCACCTTTCTGAGGACTGAATCCAGCTCCGACGGCATGGAGTCTATCTCGGTTCTGAGCATCGCGCAGGCCTCGTCTATGAGGTCTATGGCCTTGTCCGGCAGAAATCTATCGGTGATGTATCGATCGGAAAGCATCACGGAGGCGACCAGAGCACTGTCGGTTATCCTGACTCCATGGTGAACCTGGAATCTCTCTCTGAGCCCTCTCAGTATGGATATGGCGTCCTCCACGGAAGGAGGATCTACCATGACAGGCTGGAACCGTCTCTCCAATGCCGCGTCTTTCTCTATATAGCGGCGGTATTCGTCCAGGGTCGTTGCGCCTATACAGTGAAGCTCTCCCCTGGCCAACATGGGTTTTAACATGTTTCCTGCGTCCATGGATCCCTCGGTCTTTCCTGCACCGACTATGGTGTGAAGCTCGTCTATGAAGAGCAGTATCCGCCCATCGCTCTCCCTGACCTCGTTGAGAACGGCCTTAAGCCGTTCCTCGAACTCGCCTCTGAACTTGGCCCCGGCTAAAAGTGCTCCCATGTCGAGGGCGAATACCCCATGTCCCTTTAGGCCGTCGGGTACGTCTCCCCTCAGAATTCTCTGGGCAAGTCCCTCAGCTATGGCGGTTTTACCGACCCCTGGTTCTCCAATGAGCACCGGGTTGTTCTTCGTCTTTCTCGAGAGGATCCTTATGACCCTCAAAATTTCCTCGTCCCTGCCTATGACCGGGTCGAGTTTACCCTTTTCGGCCTGTTCAACCAGGTCTATGCCGTATTTTTTCAGTGCCTCGTAGGTTACCTCTGGCGTAGCACTTCTTATCCTCTGATTGCCTCTGACGGAGCTCAGGGCCTTCAGATAACGGTCTCTGTCAACCCCACAGGCGCTGAGGGTCTTAGCTATTTTATCCGGGTCTCCATCGACCATGGCCCCGAAGATGTGTTCCACGGAGACGTATTCATCCTTTAATTCCTTGGCCCGCTCCTCTGCGGAGAGGAGCATTTTGGATAGTCTTTGGGAGATGTATATCTTTTCGGGATCA
>JAQUTB010000229.1 GCA_028709985.1 Dethiosulfovibrio sp. | reverse complement strand
GAGGCGTTCCCATGCCGGGAAACCGTTTTTTGGTCCACAGTGGCCTGAAGCCGGGAAATCTAGTACTATTGAACGGCATGGTAGGTAAGGAAGGGAGGATTCGATTATGGTAGACTCAAAGCTCGTTGAGGATAGGGTTTTCTCTATCGTCGCCGAGATAAAGGATATCTCTCTCAGGTCCGGTCGAGATCCCAAGGACGTAAAGTTGTTGGCCGTCAGCAAGACCCATCCGATAGAGACTCTTCTGCCGGCGGTGGACACAGGGTTACTCTGGGGATTGGGCGAGAATAAGGTGCAGGAGGGGGAGTCTAAGGTTCAGGATTGGCCCGAAGGACATCCCGTCTCCTGGCATCTCATCGGCCACCTCCAGAGGAACAAGGCCAGGAAGGCCCTCTCCCTTTTCTCCATGATCCACAGCCTGGACAGCCTAAAATTGGGCGAGACTATGGACAGGCTGGTGAAGGAGATGGGCCTGTCCCCCTACCCTGTATTGGTGGAGGTCAACACCTCCGGTGAGGCGGCAAAACACGGGGTTATGCCCGATGACGCTCTACCTATGGTCCTCTCCCTGACGGAGCTCTGCCCTAACCTGGAGGTTTTGGGGCTCATGACAGTGGGGCCCCTCTCGGACGATCGTTCCGACACAGCCAGGGCCTTCGAGTCCCTGAGGCTCCTTAGGGACAGGATATCCATCGAGACGGGGCTTCCCCTCAGAGAGCCTTCCATGGGCATGAGCGGAGATTTTGACCTGGCTATAGAGCAGGGTAGCACCGTGGTCAGGATAGGTTCATCCATATTTGGAGTTAGAGAAAGGAGGTGAAGGCGTCGTGTGGAGCAAGCTTTTCGACATTTTAGGTATGTCCGATGACTACGATGACGAGGATATAGTCATCACCGACCATACCCGTCAGGACGGGACTGAGGCGGAGATAAAATCCAACAAGGACCCTGTTGTTACGCCGGAAGAGGAGAAAGCGCCTGTCCTTTCATCTGAGCAGGAGAGGAAGGAGAGGGTCATGAGACCTCTCCCCCCCAAATCCGAGGTCGTCCTCTGCCGTGGAGACGTGGTGGTGGAGCTTTTGGACGATATGCTGAGCGCTCTCAGACAGGGACGGTTGGTCCTGCTCGACCTAGGTGGAGTGGACCTGAAGGACGCTAATTCGGTGCTTGAGTCGCTTCATCAGACCGTTACCGCGTCCAGAGGAGCCCTTTTCAGGGTGTCCAGAACCACCTTCTTGGCTACCCCGGTTAAGACTGCCTGCGAGGAGTGGGTGATGGAGGATCCCGAGGATCAGTCGGAGGACAACGGTGGCTAGCCTGGTAACGGTCCTGGACGTGGAGGCCGTCTCCTTTTCGAGGACATTAAGGGGCTATAACCCCGATGAGGTAGAGGAATTTCTCGATCGAGTGGCGGATACTCTCCAATACACCGCCGAGCGTAGCTCATCCCTCGAACAGGACATCAAGAGGCTGGAGGAAAAACTTAAGGAGTACGACAACCTCCGGGACTCGCTTCAGGAAGCGCTGCTGATGGCCCAGAGGAGCTCGGAGGAGAGGGTCGGGTCCGCCAGAAAGGAGGCGGATGCCATCGTCGCCGAGGCCAGGAGCAAGGCAGAGGGGATAATATCCGATGCTAAGGCAAAAAAGGACGATATCCTGAGGCAGTGTGAGGATGCCAGAAAGACCAAAGAGATGTTTATGGCGGACTTCAGGGCCCTTATAGCCAGGTTCTCCAGCCTGGTGGAGGGATCAACCGGTGAAGGAGGGGTTATGTGATCCGTCTTTCAGATTCGGTGAAGTGCCTTAAGGGGGTCGGGGAGGCCCGCGCCTCCAGGTTGGCTAGGCTGGACGTCCACTCTGTGGAGGACCTGCTTTTTCTCTTCCCCAGAAGATACGAGGACAGACGAAAAGTGTCTAAGCTTTCTGAGGTTGTCCCAGGATCGGTCAGATCCTCTACGGTAAAGGTCGTCTCTGTGGAGAGTCGGATATCATCGAAAAAGAGGGTTCCTCTGACCGAGGCGATGGTGAGCGACGGGACCGCCCTGGCTTCAGTTATATGGTTCAACAGGAGAAACCTGGACAAGGTTATCTCCGTGGGGACGTCTATAGCGCTCCACGGCGACGTCTCAAAAAGGGGTGGCATAGTCCAGTTTGTGGACCCGGAGGTGGAGGTCCTGTGGGACGACAGGCCCCCCAGGCAGGTCGGCTGTATCGTGGCGGTCTATCCCCTCACGGCGGGACTTACCGACAGATGGATGAGGGACGTGATGGACAGGGCCCTGGTTGATGCTCTTCCGTCGCTGGAGGATCCCCTTCCCGATTTTATCAGGGCAGAGTTGGGGCTTGCGGACCTTCACACGGCCCTTAGGAATATGCACCGTCCTCCCTCTCCCGAGGCATGGAGGGAGGCCAGGAAACGAGTTGCCTTCGACGAGCTTTTCGCCCTTCAGGTCGGGCTGGCGATGGTCAGACGGGACAGGGAGAGAACGGTGGGGGCCGTCTCTTTACCCTGTAACGGCCCTCTCCGGGGCTCCCTGGAGAGGGCTTTGCCTTTTGTCCTTACCTCGGGGCAATCCAAGGCTTTGGCGGAGATCGGGGAGGATATGGCCTCCGAGGTCCCGATGAACCGCCTCCTTCAGGGAGACGTGGGCTCTGGAAAGACCGCTGTTGCCCTGCTTGCCATGATGCAGGCGGTGGACGGTGGAGCCCAGGCGGCGCTGATGGTCCCTACGTCGGTTTTGGCGCAACAGCATGGAGCTAGGATGGAGGCGATTTTGGCCCATCACGGTGTCAAGACAGCGACCCTTATAGGTGGACTGTCCCAGTCAGAGAGGGCGTCTATGCTGAGGGACATAGCCTCCGGTGTAGTTGACGTGGTGATAGGAACCCACGCCCTTATTCAGGAGGACGTTTCCTTTAAAAATCTGGGGCTGGTGGTCATAGACGAGCAACACCGGTTCGGCGTCCTACAGAGGGGAGCTATCGCTAAAAAGGGGGTAATGCCTCACACCTTGGTTATGACCGCAACCCCTATCCCCAGGACCCTGGCCCTGTCGGTGTACGGCGACCTTTCGGTGTCGGTTATCCGAACCATGCCTAAAGGCCGTATCCCGGTGAAGACCAGGACCATAGGAGAACATAAGCTGGATGACCTCTACGGTTTTATGGAGAGAGAGATCGAGCAGGACAGGCGGATCTTCTGGGTCTGTCCCATCATAGAGGAGAGCGAGCATCTGGACGCCGGACCCCTCGAGGAGCGGTTCTACGTCCTGGTACAACGTTTCGGTGAGAAGGTCGCCATGGTCCACGGTCGCATGCCCCTGGCTCAGAGACAGGAGGTTATGGCCTCGTTCGCATCAGGGGAAAAGCCCATACTGGCCTGTACCACAGTCATAGAGGTCGGTGTCGATATCCCTGAGGCCACAGTTATGGTGGTGGAGAACGCCGAGCGTTTCGGCCTGTCTCAGCTTCATCAGTTAAGGGGCAGGGTTGGGCGAGGCGACGAACAGTCATGGTGTTTTTTGCTCGGTAAGCCCAAGACATCCGAGGGAATAAAGCGACTGGAGGCCCTGTGCCGGTCGTCCGATGGTTTCGTTGTGGCCGAGGCGGACATGGAGATAAGGGGGCCCGGGGAGATCTGCGGGGTCAGACAGCATGGCCTCACCGACTTTAAGGTAGCCGACCTCATAAGGGACTGCGATCTTTTGGATCTGGCCAGGGAGAGGGCCTTCAGGCTGGTCGGGGAAGACCGGGATTTATCGTCCTTTCCATCCCTGAGAGATGCCGTATTAAGGCGATATGGCCGCAAGCTTGGCATAGCCACCACGGCTTAGGAGGATTTATGGAAGAATACGAGTCATATCTTCAAAGG
>JAQUTB010000228.1 GCA_028709985.1 Dethiosulfovibrio sp. | reverse complement strand
CTGCTCTTCATGGGTACCCTTTCACACCGTGGATAGTTGTACTTTATTGCCCTGTAGTAGCAATATCCCATCTGAGAAAATCCGATAAGAATCCCAGGAACGACTCCAGCCCAGAAGAGAGCACCTATGGAGACCTGACCTAGAGCTCCATAGACCACCATCATTATGCTTGGCGGTATTATCACACCTAAGGTGGAGGAAGCTGCCGTTATAGCCACCGAAAACGGCGTATCAAAACCGGACTTAACCATCGTCGGTATCAGCATAGATCCTATCCCAGCGGTATCCGCTGCAGCAGAGCCGGAAAGACCGGCAAACAACATGCTGACCATCACGTTTATATGCCCCAAACCTCCCCTGATATGACCCACCCATGCATCGGAGACCTTCATGAGCTTTTCTGTGATACCTCCGTCGTTCATAAGCCGTCCCAGCAACATGAAAAACGGCACAGCCAAGAGAGGAAAGGAATCGATGCCGGAGTACATCTGGTTTAAGACGACGGAGAGAGGCAGATCCAGGTAGAAGATGGTGGCGATGGAGGATATGCCAAGGGCAAAAGCTATAGGAACCCTTATAAATATGAGGGCAAAAAAACTGCCCATAAGCAACGCTAAAGCCTCCATTATCCCCTCACCTCCCCGGAAAGGGCATCTTTAAAGACCCTTATATCCTTGAAAAGATTCTCCAAACAGAACAACGCCATCACGGAGGCAGAGAGGGGGATTACACCTATCAGCCAAGCCTGGCTTATCTCTATACTGCTACAGTAGCGAAGCAGAGACATTTCCGTAAAAGCCAATCCACCTCTTATGAGGACGTATATGAATAAAAAGCAGATACAGTCGGACACCAGATCCAAAAAGGCGTTAAGCCTGACGCAGCGCGATGGGAAAAGCTCTATGATGTAATGGGATTTTCTCCTTAAAGCCACTGCGGCACCCATGAACACAGTCCAAATAAAAAGCATCAAAGAGATCTCTATCGTCCAGGTAAAGGCCATATTGAGATAATTTCTGGCCACAACCTGGAGGAGTACTATTGCGGAAAAAGACAACAAAAGCACACCACAAAGCCAATTAAGAACAAACTCTAGAATAGAGTTAATTTTAGACAAAAAACTCATCCCCGGCACCCCCGTTCAACAACTAAAGGGCCCCCTTCGACAGGGGGCCCTAGATCCCCTACTGGATGGACCTTATGATCTCAAGGATCTTGGCTCCATCCTTGGTACCGCTGAGGCCTTCGACCATCTCGTCCTGAAGGGGGCGATAGAGCTCCACCCACGCAGAGGAATCGACCTCGTTGACCTTCACTCCGTGCTTCTCGACCATATCGACAAGCTTTTCCTCGTCAAACTGGCGTCCAGTCGAGGTGACCAGTAGACCGACCTCCTCGGCGACCTTGACCACAGCATCCTTGTACTCGGCGGGAAGCTTTTTAAGGGTCATATCGCTTATCGCCACGTAGGAAACCATATATTCGTGGTTTGTCTTAGCCAGGTAAGGAGCGACCTCGTAGTATTTGCTTCCGTAGTAGCCGCTGATGGTGCTGTCGAAGCAGTTTACAACACCGGTCTGCATTGCGGAGTAGATCTCTCCCCATGCCATAGGGCTAGGAAGAGCGCCTGTGACGGACCAGATCTTGCTGGTGATGGGGTTAGCCGTGACCCTCATCTTCATCCCTTTCATATCCTCAGGTACCACTATAGGATGAAGATTGTTAGAGACCGTCCTGACTCCTCCACCGCAAAGAGACAGTATGGTTATGCCGAGCTTCCTATCCTGAACCTTCTGGACAAAATACTTAAAAAGAGGGCTATCGTGAGCCATGGCCCTGTCGAAAACCTCCTCGCTCTGGAACAGGAAGGGAACGCTGAAGACCGAGAACTCCGGGACGAACGAGGCAAGAGGAGTGGTTCCAGCTATGGCCATGTCTATTACCCCCATCCTCATGCCGTCGATCATGTTTTGATCGTTGCCGAGCGATGAGCTGTGGTGAAAGGACACCGTCACCTTACCCTCAGTTACCTCCTCAATCCTCTTTGCAAAGGCCTCTCCTGCGATGGTCCAAGGATGAGGAGGGGTGACCACCGTTGCCAACTTTAACTTGTAGACCTTGTCACCTGCAAAGCCAGCCGCCGCACTAAAAAAGATGGAGCAGAACAAAAACAACAGCAAAGATTTCTTCATCGATGATACCTCCCTAAATATTGTCACCTGCACCTAAGACGCAGGACGGAGCCTATTGAATCCAAAGAGATATACAAGATCTTATATAATGCTCCAAGTATACCACTCAAGTAAATTTATCCAATAGGCTCATTGAAAGTATTTTGTATAATTTATTCCCCAGCATAATACCTGGAATTTTTCTTCAATAACCAGGCTTGTTGTGGTAGGATAGTTTGTGTACGTCATACATGAAATTAGGGGGGAGCTTGCATGGCTTTAGATCGGGATCTTTCGGTCGTCATCTGCGGAGCGGCAGGGCTTGGAGTCCAGACCGTAGAGGACATTTTGGTAAGGGTGCTGAAGAGGTCGGGCTATCACGTGTTTGCCAGCAGAGAGTATATGTCCAGGGTCAGGGGTGGCAACAACTCCACCGAGGTGAGGATAGCCTCTGAGCCTGTGGACGGCCTGGTGGACAGGATAGACCTGCTGGTGGCCCTGAGCCCAGGGATCAGAAAAAACATCCAAAGTAGGGTCGGCAGCGATACCGTGATCGTCGCCGATGGTTCGGTGGTGACGGACCTATGGCTTAGGGACCACCCCAACTTCAACGATGTCCCTCTTTCTTCCATGGCGAAGGAGGCGGGCTCTCAGCTCTACTCCAACGTCATAGCCGCTGGAATAGTTCTAGGGCTTACAGACTCGTCGGATCAGGAGGCCAACGACTTCTTCCTCTCTCGTTTCGGCAAAAAAGGGGACGAGACGGTGGAACAGAACGCCTCGGCCTGCAAAAGAGGGGGGAAGCTGGGGACGGAAATAAGAGCACGGTTTCCCCATCTACCATCGCCCTCAAAGGGCAACACATCGGACAGGAAGGTCGTCGGAGGGTCCGACGCGATCGCTATGGGAGCAGTCGCCGGAGGATGCGACTTCGTCACAGCCTACCCAATGGCCCCAGCCACAGGGGTGCTTGGCTTTGCGGCTAAAAATGCCCTGAGGCTGGGGATCGCCGTGGAACAGGTGGAGGACGAGATATCGGCGATAAACATGGCCGTAGGGGCATCCTACGCCGGAGCCAGCCCGTTGGTCACAACCTCCGGTGGGGGATTTTCGCTTATGTACGAGGGTTTCAGCCTGGCGGGAGTGGCGGAGACTCCGCTGGTGGTCCACCTGGGGCAGAGGCCCGGCCCAGCCACCGGCATGGCAACCAGGACCGAGCAGGCCGACTTAAACCTGGCGGTCCACGCAGGACACGGCGAGTTTCCCAGGCTGGTCATGGCCCCAGGAACCCTGGAGGAGGCCTTTCAGCTCACAGCCAAGGCGTTTCAGATGGTCCACCGATATCAGGTCCAATCGGTGATCCTGACGGACCAATACATACTGAACACCATCAGAGACGTCCCGACGGAGACCTTTTCAGCCCCTGAGCCGGATAAGTGCATAGTAAAGTCGGACCCAAAATACCGCCGCTACGAAGACACGCCCGACGGCGTATCCCCAAGGTCCGTGCCGGGATACGGGGATGGACTGGTCGGATGCGACAGCCACGAGCACGACGAGGAGGGGCACGTCTTCGAGGACTTCGAGCTTAGAGTTTGGATGTCCGACAAGAGGTTCAGAAAGGAACGGTGGCTCAAAGAGGACGGAGTTCCGGGGAAGCTGTCCGGCCCGGACAACTGGACCAGGCTCATAGTCTGCTGGGGCTCCACTGGCCCTATGGTGGAGGAAG
>JAQUTB010000227.1 GCA_028709985.1 Dethiosulfovibrio sp. | reverse complement strand
GTAGGTTGAAACCGACGTCCCCGACCGGATTATGATACCAGAAAGACCGACTCCGGAAATCCCTGTTTGCAAAAAAAGGTAACCTCCGAGAAAACACGGAGGCTCCCTTAAAGACGTAAAGGGGACTAGTACATACCGCCCATTCCGCCCATGCCACCCATACCGCCCATTCCGGCGGCAGAGTCACTGCCTTTTTCCTCTTTCTTGTCGGCAACCAGTACCTCGGTGGTGAGGACCATCTTGGCGACGGAAGCGGCGTTCTCAAGGGCACTTCTGGTAACCTTGACTGGATCGATGATACCCGCTTTTATCATGTTCACATACTCGCCGGTGGCGGCGTTCAGGCCAAAGCCTTCCTCAATGCCACGGACTTTCTCGACCACGACGTCGCCCTGAAGACCGGCGTTGCTGGCTATAAGGTGAAGAGGGGACGAAAGGGACTTAAGAACTAAGTTAGCACCGGTCTTAACGTCGCCGGAAAGGCCCTCGATCTCCTTGGCAAGGGCGTCGATGCAGCTGACCAGGGCGACGCCGCCTCCGGCGACGATTCCCTCTTCAACAGCGGCTCTGGTAGCGGCAAGAGCGTCATCGATCCTGAGCTTAAGCTCTTTCTGCTCGGTCTCGGTGGCGGAACCAACCTGGATAACCGCAACTCCACCGACCAACTTGGCGAGACGCTCCTGGAGCTTCTCCTTGTCGTAATCGGAGGTAGACTCCTCGAGCTCCCTACGGATCTGGGCGGCTCTCTTTCTGATATCATCTGGGTTACCTGCACCCTCGACGATGGTGGTCTCCTCTTTGGTGACCCTTATCTTCTTGGCCCGTCCCAGCTTGGAAAGCTCGACGTTCTCCAGCTTCTCTCCGAGATCGGAGGTGATGACCTCTCCACCGGTGACGATGGCTATATCCTGAAGCATGGCCTTACGGCGCTCGCCAAAACCGGGAGCCTTGACCGCGGCGACCTGCATGGTTCCACGAAGCTTGTTGACCACCAGGGTCGCAAGGGCTTCGCCCTCCACGTCCTCAGCGAGGATAAGAAGGGGCTTGCCGGTCTGAACGACCTTCTCGAGGATGGGAAGAACGTCTTTGATGTTGCCGATTTTCCCGTCGTAGGCGAGGATATAGGCGTCCTCAAGGGCTGCCTCCATACGCTCTGGGTCGGTGACCATGTAGGGGCTGATGTAGCCCTTGTCGAACTGAAGTCCCTCGACGGTCTCAAGGGTCGTTCCCATGGTCTGGCTGTCCTCGACGGTTATGACTCCGTCCTCACCGACCTTCTCCATAGCCTCGGCTATGAGGTTGCCAACGACGCTGTCGTTGGCGGAGATAGAGGCGACCTGGCTGATCTCCTCCTTGCCCTTGACCTGGATGGACTTCTTCTTGAGCTCTTCGGTCACGAAGTCGACGGCTTTCTCGATGCCTATACGGAGGAAAATACCGTTAGCACCGGCTGCGACGTTCTTCATACCCTCGTGGATTATCTCCCTGGCCAGAACGGTCGCGGTGGTGGTTCCGTCACCGGCTACGTCGTTGGTCTTTGAGGCTACTTCCTTGACCAGCTGAGCCCCCATGTTCTCGTAAGGGTCATCAAGCTCGATCTCCTTGGCTATGGTCACACCGTCGTTGGTGATGGTGGGAGAGCCGAACTTTTTCTCGAGAACCACGTTACGCCCTTTAGGTCCAAGGGTGACACCTACTGTCTCTGCTACTTTATTGATACCACGCTCCATGGAGCGGCGGGCTTCTTCACCGAAGGCAAGAATCTTAGCCATTTTATTGACCTCCTATTAAGCTTTTATCAGTCAGATTTACTTCTCTATTACAGCAAGAACATCTCTCTCGCTGAATATAACGTACTCGTCACCGTCGATCTTTACCTCTGTTCCAGCGTATTTGCTGAAGATGATACGATCGCCGACTTTGAGCTCAAGAGGAAGCTTCTGTCCGTTTTCAAGGACTTTTCCGCTACCGACTGCGACCACTTCGCCCTCCTGGGGCTTCTCCTTGGCCGTGTCGGGGAGATAGAGACCACCTTTGGTCCTCTCCTCGCTGGTAACCACTTTGACTACGATACGATCCGCAAGGGGTTTGAGATTCACGCTAAATACCTCCCTAAAATTTCTTTGGTGATATTAGCACTCAAACCAAGTGAGTGCTAACCGACAGGGAGAATGATAGCCGTAGCCATCTCAAATCTCAATGGCGCAGAGACCGAGATAATAGCCTATAGCTGCGTTTTTATCGAGTTTTCCTCCGATTTTCTCCCATTATCACATTGGTCAAACTCCGTCGGTTATCCCCCAAGATGGGGAGGGAGAGAGGTCGATGCCGGACCTACGTCCCCTCATCCAGCCATGATAGGCCGCGCCAGCTATCATTACAGCGTTGTCGGTGCAGTAGAATGGATCGGGCAGATAGGCCTTCCACCTGCGCTGGGAGAGCAACTCCCCTCTCAATGCAGAGTTCGCTCCGACACCGCCCGATACAGCTACGCTCTTGACTCCGGTCAAGGACACCGCCAGATCCAGCTTGGACACCAACGACCTCACGACGGCCCTCTGAAACGAGGCACATAGATCCTCTACAGGCAAGGTTCGTCCTTCGGCCACAAGTTTATCCACCTGAGAGAGTACGGCCGTTTTTAGGCCACTGAAGCTGAACTCAACCTTGCCAGAGGAACTGAGGGGCACGGGAAAATCGAAGGCTCTATCGTCTCCATCCTTGGCCAATCGATCTATAACTGGCCCTCCCGGATACGGCAAGCCCAGTAGCTTCGCGACCTTGTCGTAGGCCTCTCCAGCTGCGTCGTCCCTGGTCTCCCCTATCACCTCGTAGGATCCCAGCTCTCTAACAAGGACTACCTCGGTATGCCCCCCTGAGACCACCATCGCCAAAAAAGGCGTCTCCAGATCGGCGTGATTCACCACGTTGGCGAAGATATGCCCTTCAAGATGGTTTACTCCTAAAATGGGCTTGTCCCACGCCTGAGCCAGCCCCTTAGCCGCCATCACACCGACCAACAAAGACCCCATAAGACCTGGACCTGCCGTCACCGCCAGCAGGTCCAGGTCTCTCTTTGGGTCCGAGATTTTCCCCTCGTCTAATGCTCTGTCGATTAGGGGCAAGATGGCCTCAAGATGCATCCTGGAGGCGAACTCCGGGACTACACCACCGAAGGGGGAGTGACTCTCCACCTGGCTGGATAGGACCGACGACCTTATTCTCCTCTGTCCCTCCAGAAGAGCCACTGCCGTATCGTCACAGCTGCTCTCTATGGCCAATGTGAGAAAGGATCCGTCTCTCAATGCCCGCACCCGCTGCAGCAACTGCACGATCCACTACAGGTCTTAGACTTAAATTGCTCTCCTTTTTCGTGGATAAGAACCTTGCTTCCACAGTAAGGGCACTTTGACTCCCTTTTTGAGCTTTCAAATACCTTTCCACAACTAGCGCACTTAAACGTATGCAACACAATCACCTCTTAGGTATAATCCACTGTTCGCTCCAATCCCCGTAGGAGATGGAGATCTTCTTCCCAGGCTTCAGATAAGACCCTGGGACGCCTACAGCCAAGGTCCCCTCGGTCCCGGAAGGGAGGGAACCGGACTTCACGAACTCCGACTTTGTAAAAATATCGTCCTTCGTCAGGGTATAACCTCCGATGGATATCTTGGATATATCGAAGTCCCAGTTTTTAAGGGCCTTATAACGGATCAAGAAAAAACCTTTTTTAACGCTGGAGGCATTGCCCCTGTACTGAAGGTTCCATGCTATCCAATCGGGAAGCTGGGCTCTCTCTTTTTCCGCAAGGTCACAGGCCTTTCCGTCCATATAGAGAAACGTAAGCTGGGATGTAGCGCCCAGGACCATGTCGCCTAGCAGTTGCCCATCGACCCATAAAGTGGTCATGCGAGCTTTTAGGACAT
>JAQUTB010000226.1 GCA_028709985.1 Dethiosulfovibrio sp. | reverse complement strand
TTATAGTGCCTCCCTACGATCCCGATATCTGTTTACGCCGGGCTCGAGAACTCGCCGACGAGCCTGAGGGAGGGGCTCGTTGCTTAATGTGCTTTCGCCTTCAGCTGGAGGCCGTAGCTGCGGCGGCCGTGGCTAGAGGTATCGGCTTGATGACCACCACGTTGACCATCAGCCCTCACAAGGATCCGGAGGTAATAAACTCCATAGGCAGGGAAATCGCCGGTGACGCAGGGATATCCTGGATCGATCGGGTATGGAGAAAGAGGGACGGCTTCAGGAGATCCCTCGAAGAATGCCGTCGTCTGGGGCTCTACCGCCAGAGCTACTGTGGCTGTATCTACAGTTTAATGAATCGAGATGATGTCGGTGGAAGATCAAATTCAGCTGGGGAAGCTCCCTCCTGCGGAGCTGGAGTCCCAGATACTCAGGTACAGGGGAGCGAACCGTCCTGAGGTGTTAGTCGGTCCCGGTATAGGGGAGGACGCCGCCATAATAGAGTGGCCCGACGGCAAGCTCCTAACCGTCTCCTCCGACCCTATAGTCGGGGCCAAGGAGGGAGCCGGCCGATATCTGGTCCACGTCAACGCAAACGACATAGCCTGCAAGGGAGGAGATCCGGCCTATCTGGTTGTAACCCTTATAATTCCGGCCTCCATGGGCAAGGGCTTCGCCGAGAGGACCATGTCGGAGATAGACCAGGAATGTCGAAGGATAGGCGTCGCTGTGGTCGGAGGGCACACGGAGATAACCGACCGATACGATAACCCTGTGGTCATGGGAACCATGATAGGGACGACACAGTATCGCTATCGTTCCGACGATCTTTCCGATGGAGACGTCGTATTAGCCACGAAGCACATAGGGCTGGAGGGCATGGCCATACTGGCCCACGACAGGCCCGACCTTTTAGGGTCCTCCTCGGAGGACGAACTTGACCTTATGTGTCGCTGGCTGGACGATATATCGGTACTTCCCGAGGCCATGGCTATCAGGCATCTGGCTAAGTTTATGCACGATCCAACGGAGGGGGGCTTCCTGGGAGGGCTTTCGGAGCTATCCCGTCTGGGACGTATCGGGGTTGAGGTGGATTTCTCCTCGCTGCCGGTGGACCCTCTGACCCTGAGGGCGTCGGTCGAACTGGGGTTCGATCCTCTGAAACTCATATCCTCTGGAGTTTTGTTGGCGGTCGTTCCGAAGGCCCACGAGAAAGAGGCGGTTGATATCCTTGCCGATCAGGGCATAAAAGGAGCTGTGGTCGGAAGGATAGTGGATGGCGGCGGAAACCTGGAGGTTTCCACCGAAGAAGAGCTTTGGCGGCTCCTGGATATGCCGCGAAGGGAGATTCTGTGATGGCTTTTGAACACGTATGGAGCAGGGTTAGCAGGCTTAGGAGGTCCATGGCGGAGAGAAATCTGGACGGGATTTTGCTGCTGGATATGGAGAGATTCGGCTGGGAGAACGTGTTTTACCTATCCGGTTTCAGGGGCAGCTCCGCCGCGGTGTTGATAACCGAGAACGACGCCGTCCTCGCCACCGACGGCAGATACGTGGCTCAGGCGTCGGAACAGACCCCTTTTAGGGTGTTGGTCCAGAGCAAAAACCAGACTCTGCTGGACATGGCCGAGGAGATGATTCGACGCCACGAGATCAAAGAATGTGGCTTCGAGGGGGAGACCGTGACCTACGGGACCTATCGCAGGTTGCAGGATTTTCAGACCAGATGGGTGGACACGGAGGGGCTGGTCCCTCTTATAAGGAGGCAGAAGGACGACCTGGAGATCTCAATCATAGAGGAGGCCTCCAGGATAGCCACAGAGGCCTACGAGATGGTCCTCAAGGACGTTGTCCCAGGGATGACCGAGCTGGAGTTCGCCAAACGCTTGGAGGGACATATAGTCTCCCTAGGTGGAGAGGGAGGATGGCCCGATCATCGCTTCATAGTGGCCTCGGGGGTCAGAAGCTCCCTGCCTCACGGGACAGCCTCTACCAAAAAGATGGAGAAAGGTGAGTGGGTCACGGTCGATTTCGGGGCCGCCTACGGAGGCTACATGTCGGACCTGACCAGAAACTTCTCCCTCGGAGAGGTGTCGGATCCTGAGTTCTCCCACATACACAGGATACTCCAGGAAGCTCACGCCAGAGGGGCTGAGGCTATAGCCCCAGGAAGGACCGGCAAGGAAATAGATATGGTCGCTAGATCGGTGATAGAGGGAGCCGGATATGGCGAGTTCTTTGGCCACGGCCTGGGCCACGGTTTAGGCGTCGAGATACACGAGGCTCCGAGGCTCTCTCCAAGGTCGGTGGACGTCCTGGAGGTCGGTGACGTTGTCACGGTAGAGCCCGGTATATATCTCCCATCAAGGGGCGGTCTAAGGCTTGAGGACGACTATCTGGTGACCTCAACCGGCAGCAGACGGCTATCCCAGGGCCTTTCACAGGATTTCAGAGTCCTGAACCTATAGGCTTTTGTCCTTTTCCATCGGTGGTGTATAATCCTTATAGGATCACTCCTGATAGGGGTGAATCACCTAAGTAGAAGGGGGATACATCACATGAAAAAGTACGTATGCACCGTCTGTGGCTGGGAATACGATCCAGCGGTGGGGGATCCTGACAGCGGTATAGCTCCAGGAACGGCCTTTGAGGATATCCCTGACGACTGGGTCTGTCCTGAGTGCGGAGTGGGCAAGGATCTTTTTGAAGAAGCGTAGTCTCTTTCGTTAAATGTACGGAAAAAGGGAGGGGATGATCCCCTCCCTTTTTCCGTACAGGGTCATTTTTGGGAACGTTCGTTTATTTATTGCCATGGTTATTGACAAAGTTTTCTTTTGGCCTATAATTACCCCATGTTTTAAGTTCTCCTCTGGAGGTGTTTTTATGAAAAAGTTGCTTTGCTGTGTGGTTTTTGCGTCGATATTGGCCTTAGGCACCGCCTGGGCGGACGGTTCCGCCATGGATAAGGATGTACTGTTGGTGGGGACAGAGTCCACCTTTAAGCCCTTTGAGTTCCGAAACGAGGCCAACGAGATAGTCGGTTTCGACATGGATATGATCTCTATCATCGCCGAGAAGTTAGGGAAGAAGGTGGAGGTTGTGGACATGGCCTTCGACGCCCTGATACCCTCCCTTCTGACCGGTAAGATAGATATCATAGCTGCCGGAATGAGCGCCACCCCTGAGAGGGCCAAAAGGGTCGCCTTCTCCCAGGTCTATTACCGCACTCCCGATGGGTTTACCGTCAAGGCGGACAGGGACGATATCTCGTCTTTGGAGGATACAAAGGGCAAGGTCGTGGCGGTTCAGCTTGGGACCATCCAGGATGCCTTCTTCTCCAAGATGGGCGGGGTAGAGATAAAGAGGTATCAGAAGACCGACGACGCATTCAGGGAGGTCCTTCTCGGTAGAGCCGACGTGGCCTGCGTGGACGGGACCGTGACCAAGGATAACCTAGCGTCCAACAAGGACTACATCGGAAAACTCAAGATAGCCTTCTTCCACCCTACCTCCGACAACGGGATGGCACTGGCCATGAGCCTGAAGGACCCTGCTCTTCTTGAGAAGGTCGACGAGGCCCTGAAGGACATAATGTCCGGGGAGCAATACAAAGAGTTGAAGGAAAAGTGGAACATAGACTAAAAGCGTACAGATAAGATAAGGAGGCCTTGTGCCTCCTTTTTTCGTGTCCTCTTTTAGGTTAATATAGGCGGCAGGATATCGGGGTCAGGACAGGAGGTTTTTTTTTGTGAGCAGTTTTGCCATAAAGATTTACGGTTGTCAGATGAACGTCTACGATGGGGACAAGATAAGGACCGCCCTGATCGACAGAGGATGGGAAGAGGCCTTAGAGGATAGAGCGGATCTGGTTGTGTACGTGGGATGCAGCATAAGGGAGAAGGCGGAACATAAGGTATGGAGCGAGATAGGCCT
>JAQUTB010000225.1 GCA_028709985.1 Dethiosulfovibrio sp. | reverse complement strand
GACGGTCTTGCCCTTACGGCCTTTTCTCTCTATCCTAAGACCTGCCCTCTGACCGGAGAGATCCAGACCGAGCTGGGGGATCTTTGGCTCGGGCGATACATCCCCACTGGGTTTGGGGGAGGCGGAAAACCCCAAGGACAGGGCCGCCTCCTGAAACAGCCCCTGACCGTCCGACAGTGGTTCGTGGGACGATAGGTCCAGCTTTTTCCCCTTGACCATCAGAGGATATCGTAACCCTCTGGGGTACAGGTTATAGAAAAATCCTCCCCAGGCTCGAACTGCACCGTCATGGACTGGCCGTGAGCCATATCCAGCATTCGCCTGTACACTGAGGCAGCCGCCTTCGCCCCCTCCAGGTCGCTCTTGCTGGCGGTGCAGAACATCTCCTCGATCAACCGTCTGTCTATCATCTCGACTCTCCGTCCTTATCCATCAAAGTTTGTGCCAGTCCACCACGTCAATATCCCTCTCAACGCATATCGCCTTTATCCTATCCTCGTCGTCGCAGGGATACTCACAGGCCAATCCGCAGCTTGAGGAAAGGCTCCTCGGGACCGGCACTACCTTGACCTTGAGCCCCTCCTTACGACATACCCTCTCGAACATTATAGCCATGCTTGTGACGTCAAAAGTAGCTAGACAGATCACGGGACCACCTCCATCCTGCTTGTTTGAACATAATAACGCCATGGCGACCATGAGGCAAGAGAGGTTGAAGAAGCATCGATAAAGCTATATAATCCACAGGAATAAAATAAATAAAAGAGATGGCGGTGATGCTTGGGGGTTTAGCCTGAAACGATCCGTCGAGATAGGAGATAGTTCGTCGGTCTTAATTTTATCGAGAGGAAGAGGTGTAACTATGAAAGGTTTGGACAGGATACTCCTCTCCCGGATGGGACCCATAATAGCGGGAATAGCGGTGGGTATTTTGGCCCCGCTGCTGGTACATCTGGGAAACCCCGGCAACATGGGAATATGTGTAGCGTGTTTTGAGAGAGACATCGCAGGAGCCCTGGGATTCCACAGGGCGGCGGTGGTCCAGTATCTAAGGCCTGAGATAATGGGGATAGTGCTGGGAGCCTTTATATCCGCCATAATCTTCGGCGAGTACCGTCCTAGGTCGGGATCGTCGCCGGTGGTACGTTTCTTTTTGGGGATGTTCGCCATGATAGGGGCCCTTATCTTTTTGGGCTGCCCTTGGCGTGGCTATCTTCGCCTGGCAGGGGGGGATTGGAATGCCCTCTACGGAATGGCTGGGCTTTTCGTGGGCATAGGAATAGGGATATTCTTCCTGTGGAGGGGCTTTAGCCTCGGCAGGGCCCACGCCGGTGAAAAGGGATCGGGGCTGATGATGCCCCTTCTGTCGCTGCTGCTGCTTGGCCTCCTGATCATGGCCCCCCGCTTTGGTGCTGAAGGATCCGGCCCGATATTCTTCTCCGAGACAGGACCTGGATCCATGAAGGCTCCTTGGATAATATCCTTGGCCGTCGGCTGCATAATAGGTTGGATGGCCCAGAGGAGCCGTTTTTGCACCGTCGGATCGGTGAGGGACCTTTTCATGCTCAAAGACGCCCACCTTTTCAACGGTATCGTGGCCCTTCTGGTGGCTGCCCTGGCGACTAACTTTGCGCTCGGTCTCTTCAAACCCGGGTTTGTCGGACAGCCCGTAGCCCACACTGACTCGCTCTGGAACTTCCTCGGCATGGTCATGGCAGGGCTGGCCTTCACCCTGGCTGGAGGATGCCCGGGAAGGCAGATAATAATGAGCGGAGAGGGAGACGGGGACGCCGCTATTTTCGTACTTGGCATGATAGTGGGAGCCGGCATAGCCCACAACTTCAACCTCGCCAGCTCCCCCAAGGGAATAACCGCCTTCGCCCCCACCGCATGGGCCCTGGGAATGGCGTTCTGTCTGGCGGTAGGCTTCTTTATGAGACGTAGAATGGACTAGGAGGGACTTTCGATGAGCGACCATATCACAGTAGACGCAAGAGGGTTATCTTGCCCTCAGCCTGTTATGGAGACCAAAAAGGCCCTTGAGAAGGCGGTATCGGGCAAGGTGACCGTCATGGTGGACACTGAGACGGCCAGGAACAACGTCGACAGGTTCGGCAAGAGCAAGGGCTGGAACAGCTCCTGCGAGGCCACGTCGGACGGATACAGCGTGACTTTTTCGAAATGACCCCCGGCCCTGAGGATTAACTCAGGGCCCTTTCTAATTCATCCAGCGAGCACTGACTCCAAATAAGTTCGTGCTGGCCAAAAACGGCTGTATATTTGAGGCCAGCCCCGGTCAGGATCATTACAGCGGACTGCCCATGTTCCACTGTGCCGTCGGATACGGCCTTTCTGAGGCCAGCCAGGGCGACCGCCGAAGCTGGCTGGACGAAGAGTCCTTTTGAAGCCAGATCTCTCTGAGCTTCTATTATCAGATCGTCCGATACGGCCTTGCAGCTCCAGCCGTGCCGTCTCGCCAGCCGAAGCACCTGGTTGCCGCTGGGGGGGAAGGGGTTCTCTATGGCGTGGGCCACAGTGTGGGGAGAGTCAAAACGCCTGACCCTCTCAGCTCCCTCCTCGAATGCCCTCAATATGGGACAGCATCCCTCCGCCTGGACGACCAAAAACCTGGGCATATGGTCCAGCAATCCGACCTTGACGAGGTCAAAAAAGCCCTGAGCTATCCCCCTGATATTGCCACCAGCGCTCACCGGGACCACCACCCAGTCCGGGACCGACCCCCCGGCCTGCTCCCATATCTCGTAGGAGATAGTCCTGGACCCCAGAACCCTGAAAGGGGAGTCGGAGTTTATAAAGTAAATCCCCAGCTGCCTGCCGACCCTCAGACTCTCGTGGTAAAGCCTTCCGTAATCTCCGTCCACCTTTATCAGCCTGGGACCGTATATGGCGATAGGGCCCAGTTTCTCCCTGGGAAGCCCCTTGTTGACTAAAACGACCGTCTCGATCCCGGCCCTAGCTCCGTAGGCGGCCACAGATGCCGCCATATTGCCGGTTGAGACGGTCCCTATCCGGTCATACCCCATCTCCATGGCGTGGATCACTCCAGAGAGGGTTCCTCTGTCCTTGAAGGACCAAGTCGGGTTTGCCCCCTCGTTTTTAGCCCAAAGGGACGAAAGCCCCAACGAGCAACAAAGGTCCTCCATGTCCACCAAAGGGGTGAACCCCTCTCCTAGGGACAGATCGGGCCTTGGATCGGCGAAGGGGAAGAAGTCCCTGTACCTCTCCATCATGGTATCGCCAGCCCTCCTAGCAGGAAGGGACTTTGGAAGATCCACCATGACCTCCATCGGTTCGTCGCAGAGGGGACACCTTAACACCTCCGTCTCCGACGCAAAACCACAGCCAGAGCACATAAACCTTGAAAAATTCATCTACATCCCCCTAAAATGTCGTCGAATAGGCCTTGCCTGGTCCCATTATACAGTTTCCTCGTGGGGCATAATGGCTTATGATTGAAGTAGAACCCCACAGGGGGCAAACGGCCACACACAGGAAAGGACGTCAAAAAATGAACACCGAGGAAAAAGGACTAAACGATCTCTCTTACAGGATATTTTTCGAACGGACCTTCGACCCCATCTCACTGTACCAGGTTGGGGACGACGGAACCGTCCGATTTTTAGACGTAAACCCAGCGTATGAAAAGATCATGGGAGTCAGAAAGTGCGACGTGGTGGGAAAGACCTTCACCGAGGTCTGGCCAGACGTGGAATCGTGCTGGCACGACATAATAAAGGAATGCGTAATGACAAGGGGCTCGGTGCACTGCGAGAGCCACTGCGAGGACGTGAAGAAATACCTTGAGGCCATAGCCTTTCCCATCCTCCCCGACAGAGCTTCGGTTATATTTCTGGACCGCACCAGATGGAAAAGATCGGAGGAAAAGCTCAGGGAAAAGCAAAAAGAAC
>JAQUTB010000224.1 GCA_028709985.1 Dethiosulfovibrio sp. | reverse complement strand
CCCAATCCCGCCAGGGACAGAGCGCCTCCGCCCAGGTAAAGGCATCCGGGAAAGAACATACAGAGAGACCCTACCAACGAGGTCCAACCTGCCCACCGGCCCCCTCGAAAACCGCTCAATACTCTGATAATCAGACAGGAGCATATCGCAATGGACAGGGGATAGAACACCACCTCAGCCTCAGGAGGAAGTTCGATGGACCTCGCAACGCAGGCTATAAACCAGCCCCCAAAAAGAAAGTACAGGCTTTTCCTGGAGCGATATATCATAACCGAGAGGCCCCACAGAAAAAGAGCATACCCCGAGGCCAGGGGGAAGGAGAGGGACCGGATAAAATCCATCAGTCTAAAAACAGGTCTACCAGGCCCGACAGCTCCTGGGAGAGAGGTATACCCAGCTCGGCCAGACGTCCCCTGTTCACCGCTATGATGGAGGCCCTGGCGTCCTCGATCGGGATGTCCCCTATGGGGTGTCCCTTTAGGAGCCTAGCAGCCATAAGACCTGCCTGGAAGCCCATCTGGTAGAAATCGACGCTGACCCCACCGTAGAATCCCAGCCCGGTGAAGGAGGAGTTAAGGGCCAGATCGGGCTTAGATATAAGCGACGTCATAGGTCCCACGAGTTCGGACATGGTCATATACCCTCCAGATCCATTTCCTATGGACATCGTTCCAGGGATCCAACCGTCGACGCTCTCGTCCGATCCAACGGTTTTAGCGACCTCTAAAACCTCGTCGTAACTGCCTACCCCGTAAAACTGCACCCTGTCCCCATAGAGGCTTTCTCCAAGCTCGTCGTTTATCTGGTCCTTCAATATGAGACCGACCGGATCCTGGGAGTAAATCACCGCCACCTTGTTCAAGGGTCGCTCAAGTAGCACCTCAAGCATCTCCATCTGTTCCCTCATGAAAAGGTACTCAAAAACGCCGGTGATGTTCCTGTTCGGTCTGCCCAAATCGTCCAGAAAGGGGGCCCCAGAGTTATACTCCTCTATGGAGCGGTTTAGCCCTGTGAAGACTAAAAACATACCCTTGTGGCCGAGAACCTCCCTGTAGAGCTTAGCGAAGGCCAGATCGTCTATGGTCAGGACCAGGGCTGGCTTGAGATCCCTTATATCGGCGATAATAGCCTCGACATCCTTGTCTATCTCCTGGGCCGTTCTGCGGCGAGAATCGAGATAGTACCCTCTGAAGGACAGACCGGGAATCCCGCTCTGTCTCAAAGCCTCGAGCGCAGCCTCGTACTGAGGCTGTCCACACATGTCGCCATGGTGGTAGCTCGCCACCAAAAAAACCTCCTTGCCCCAGGCGATGCCAAGCGAGGAAACCGAAAATAGGAACGCCACCAGCGAAAACAGCGCGAACCTGAACATAAGACGGGTAAAACCCTGGACGGACATTCTATCGCTCCTCTCTCAAGTTCCTCCGAAAAACACTCAAACCTAAACACAAAACCCTGATATCATTATATGAGCTGTACAATGGAAACACAAACTTCGGCACAGCCGTTAAACGAGAGGAGAGACCAACATGAAGGTAGATATAGGCACTCACACCCCTCTTTATCCAGCACCGGACCTCATAGTGGGGACCTACGATTCAAACGGGAAGGCCAACGCCATGGCGGCCGCCTGGGGAGGGGTATGCGCCTCCACTCCGCCGACCGTAGCGGTATCGGTGAGGAAGGAAAGGCATACCTACCACGCGATAGAGGAGAGAAAGGCCTTCACGGTCAACATACCGTCGGAGAGGTTCGTTGCGGAGGCTGACCTTTTCGGAACGATCTCTGGATGCGACAATGACAAGTTCGCTCTGACAGGACTCACAGCCACGAGGGGAACCTGCGTGGACGCCCCGACAGTGGAGGAATTCCCCATATCCATGGAGTGCCGACTGGTCCAGACCGTCGAGATCGGATCCCACGTACAGTTCATAGGGGAGGTAGTGGCCTGCCTGGTCGACGAAAGCTGCCTGGACCCACAGGGACGCCCCGATCCCGACATGGTAAAACCTATTATATTCATGCCAGGCTACGGGAGATACTACGGCCTTGGACAGGAGATAGGCAGGGCTTACTCCATCGGCAGAAACCTGCTAAAGGGGAAAGAGGAATGAAATCCGCCCACGTAGGCATAAGGGTATCGGACCTGGACAGATCATTGGACTTCTACGTTTCCGGGCTGGGATGTGAACTAAGTCACAGAATAGAGCTAGAGGGATTGAGTATCGCCTTCGTCAAGGCTGGCTCCACCATCTTCGAGCTGATCCAAAAAGACGAATCCTTCTCTCACAACGGATCGATCCATCTGGCCTTCTCCGTCGACGATATGTCGAGGGCAATAGAGGACCTGAGCTCAAGGGGAATAGACCTATCTGGGACGTCCCCCAGGCCGTTTCAGGATGGGGTAATACTGTTTTTTAAGGGACCTGACGGCGAAACCCTGGAGCTATGCCAGGGAGTCGGAACCGCAAAATAGCGGCTTAAAGCGAAAGCCTCGAGGCTTTCGCTTTTTTCGTATAGTGAAACAAAAAAACTCTTGACGGAACAACATCGAGAGGATATTCTTTGTTTGTTCCATCAGATAAATTTTGATATCAAGAGGTGAAACTCATGTCCGAAAACGGAGGAATCCGGGTCCTGGAGAGAGCCCTCGCCGTGCTGGA
The DNA here is from genome assembly GCA_028709985.1 of Dethiosulfovibrio sp. Lineage (GTDB taxonomy): Bacteria > Synergistota > Synergistia > Synergistales > Dethiosulfovibrionaceae > Dethiosulfovibrio. Next base: position 1,330 of record JAQUTB010000224.1, on the reverse strand, counting down.
TCATATGGCAAGGATCAATGGGAGGACCGGCATCACAGATATAGCGGAGGGAACTGATCTGCCCAAAGCCACGGTTCACCGGATACTCCAGACCCTTGGGAGAAAAAACGTCGTCGTCCAGGGCGATGACGGAGGGTATTCCATAGGCCCTGCGGTTCTTTTTTGGTCAGACTCGTTTAGGGCCAGATCGGTGCTGCCCCACCTGGCCCATCCGGTGATAAAAAAGCTGTGGGAGGCCACAAAAGAGACGGTCCACCTGACCGCCTATGACGGAGACACCGCCTACTACGTCGACAAGCTCGAGAGTCCCCACCCTGTGGGGATGAGGTCCCGCATAGGGGCGGAGCTCTGCCTCCACACCACCGCCGCCGGGCGATCCATATTGGCGGAGATGAAAAAAGAGGACCTTGATAGCTACCTGAATAAAGCGACCTTCGAGAAAAAGACCGCCTCCACCATAGCCACAAGGGAGGAACTGGAGGCCCTTTTGGACGATATAAGGCTCAGGGGCTACGGCTGGGAAAACCAGGAAAACGAGGAAGGCATAAGGTGTATAGGCTCGGCCATCCTCAGGGGAAGACACCGTCCCATAGGGGCCATAAGCGTCTCTATCCCGGCCTACAGGCTGGACGAAGGGGACGTGCCTTCACTGGGAGAGGCGGTAAAAAAAGCGGCGGAGAGAATCTCTCAGCTTATAGACGGAACAGACCAAGTAGAAGGAGGAAGATGACCATGCCGGAGGGCAAAGGCGATATCCTGAGGGCCATAGGTGAATCGGGAATCGTGGCGGTTATCAGGGCAAAGGACGAAAAGCAGGGAATGGCCCTGTCGAACGCGGTATACCAAGGGGGCATCAGAGCCATCGAGGTGACCATGACGGTCCCTGGGGCGGTGGGGATTCTTGAGAAACTCTCATCAATGGAGGGACCTATCCTGGGGGCTGGCACGGTCTTGGACGGCGAGACCGCCCGAACCTGTATCCTGGCGGGAGCTAAGTTCATCGTATCACCGGCTCTGTCCGAATCGGTCATATCCACCTGCAACCGCTACGGCGTACCCTGTATGCCTGGGATAGGCACCGTCACAGAGCTGCTGAGGGCCATGGAGCTGGGGGCGGAGGTCGTCAAGGCCTTCCCTGGAGAGGTCCTTGGACCCTCCTTTATAAAGGCGGTCAGAGGCCCTGTGCCTCACGCAAAGATAATGCCCACCGGCGGTGTCTCTGTGGACAACCTGGGCAAGTGGTTCGCCGCCGGAGCCTTCGCAGTAGGCATGGGAGGAGCCCTGACCAGCCCTGGAGGGGTCTCGGGAAACATGGATCTGGTGGAATCCA
>JAQUTB010000223.1 GCA_028709985.1 Dethiosulfovibrio sp. | reverse complement strand
CTTCCAGAGGATAATAGGTCGCGAGGCAAGGGAGCAGATACTGGCCCGTGAGGGCCGTCTGCCCGACGAGATTGTGGCCTGTGTCGGAGGTGGAAGCAACGCCATAGGACTTTTCTCGGGGTTTATAGACGATAAGTCCGTGGCGATAACCGGGGTTGAGCCAGCGGGCAAGGGCTTAGAGACAGGCGAGCACGCCGCCACGTTGGTGGCAGGGGCCCCTGGCACGATCCACGGCTTCAAGTCCTACGTGTTGATGGACGAGCAAGGCGAGCCAGCACCGGTCTACTCTATCTCAGCCGGACTGGACTACCCAGGGGTTGGGCCGGAGCACTCGCACCTCAAGGACTCGGGCAGGGCTAAATACGTTGCCGTCACCGACAAAGAGGCGCTAGAGGCCTTCCACATCCTCTGTCGCACCGAGGGGATCATCCCGGCGTTGGAGAGCTCCCATGCCCTGGCCTACGCTCTGAAGAGGCTACCTGAGATGGGCAAGGATCAGATCCTCCTTTTGAACCTCTCCGGCAGAGGGGATAAGGACATGGACCAGATAATGGCCCTTGAGGGCTAGGAGTTTCTGGAGATAAAATCGTCTATGAGGCGCCGCGATATACTGACGCTCCCGGGGATCTCCGGCAGACCCTCGGGGGCGAACCAGTCGGCGTGGTCTATCTCCAACCCGTCCACCTCTATCTCGCCACTGAGCCACCTGGCCCGAAAGCCCACCATGAGAGACCTGGGGAAGGGCCAGGACTGGCTTCCGAAGTATTCTACGTCGCAGACCTCTATCCCTACCTCCTCCTTTATCTCTCTCCTTACAGTGTCCTCAAGGCTCTCTCCAAGGTCAACGAACCCGGCCAGGACGCTGTACCGTTTCCCGGGAAAGGCTTTGTTGTGTCCGAGGAGCAGCTTGCCCTCTTTCTCCACCGCCACTATGATAGCCGGGGATATCACAGGATAGGATGTGTTGCCGCAGGAGGGACATCTCCTGCCTCTGTCCTGCATGTCCTCCATTGGGCTTCCGCACCTTCCGCAGAAAACGCTGTTTGATCTCCAGTCCATCTCGGCGTAGAGTCTGTTTGCCATGGCGAAGGCCCTCTCTCCCATGACCTCCCACAGGGCCCGCCTGGGGACGGCCTTCCAGCCCTCCGGCAGAGGCATATTGGGCCGTAACTCCAGCCATCTCCCTACACCCTGTATCTCCCCGCTGGATACATGATCGATGTCGGTGAGGCAAGAACTCTCTTCCGGTATCACCACGTCGTTTCCCATAAATATAAAAGTTTCCACTCTAGTTCCCCCTTCCGTCGCAGATAAGTCTACATCCTGATGGATTTTTTAGGTGCTACCTAAATGTATTTTCGTGGTATTATTGGGGTCGTATATAAAACACGAAAGGGATGGTGGATTTGAGGTCTTTGAGAGGTTTGTCTGCGCTCTGTGTGGCGCTTATGTTGTCTTCCGGTGCGATGGCGCTGGAGATCCAGGACGGTCTGGGCCGGACGGTTGACGTGCCGGAAAGGATAGAGAGGCTTATATGTTCCGGTTCCGGTTGCCTCAGGCTGGCGACCTATCTACAGCTGTGGGGCAGGGTCGTCGCTGTGGATAGCATAGAGAGAGAGACCGATCGGTTTGACGCTAGGCCCTATGCTTTGGCTCGTCCTGCCTACAGGGATCTTCCTCTCTTCGGTGAGTTCAGGGGAAACGACAGTCCCGAGCTTATACTGTCCCTGGATCCATCCCCTCAGGTTATCTTCAAGGTTGGATGTACGGTCAAAGATGCGGACGCCCTTCAGAATAAGACCGGCATCCCAGTGGTCGCTTTGGACTACGGCAATCTGGCCGATGGAAGGGATAGGCTCTTCCAGGCTATAAGGATAATGGGTCAGGTCACGGACAGCACGGCCAGGGCCGAGGATGTCGTGGCCTTTTTTGAGAGGACCATAGACGACCTCAGGTCCAGGACCTCCGACGGATCGTCAAAACCGTCGGCCTACGTGGGCGGAATAGCCTTCAGGGGACCTCATGGCTTGCTTTCCACCGAGCCGACCTACCCTCCCTTCGCCTTCTCCGGCGTGGTTAACGTCGCGGCTCAGGGCTCTGGGGCCGAGGCAAAGCACGCGGTAGTCTCGAAGGAGGCGTTGCTCCAGTGGGATCCGGAGATAATGTTTATAGATCTGTCCACCATCACAGCGCCCGGTGGCGGCGCCCTGAAGGAGCTTTCGGAGGATCCCCTATGGAAGGGGCTCTCCTCGGTGGCGTCCGGAAAGATCTACGGCGTATTGCCCTACAACTGGTATAGCCAGAACTTCGGCAATATCCTGTCGGACGCCTATTTCGTGGGGGCACTGCTTTTCCCCGATCGCTTTGTCGACGTGGATCCGAGAGCAAAGGCCGACGAGATCTACACGTTTTTGGTCGGGGAGCCGGTTTTCGAGAAATTGGACCTTGTTTTCGACGGTAAGGTGTTCGTTCCTTTGGAGGTCGTTAAATAGCCCATGCATCTCGACAGAATTGAGGTCTCTTTATCCTATCGGAGACATATCGAGAAAAAACGCCTCTTTCTGGCCTGTCTGTGCCTGCTGACGGTGCTCTGTTTCTGCCTGTCCCTCTCGGTCGGGGTGTCCGGTATGCCCATGGAGAAGGTGGTCAAGGGTATACTTGGCATGACCGAGGGGCGAGACAGGCTTATCCTCTGGAATATAAGGATGCCTCAGGCTGTGGCCGCTGTGGCGGCAGGGGCTGGGCTGGCCCTGTCCGGTGCGGCGATGCAGGCCATATTGAGAAACCCCCTTGGGTCGCCTTTCACTCTGGGCTTCTCCCACGCAGGGGCCTTCGGGGCAGCCCTGACTGTGATGATCCTGTCGAAGATATCTCCTGTACTCCCGATTTGGATTACCTCAGCCGGACCTGGCATAGTCGCGATTGGGGCCTTCTCATTCTGTATGATAGCCACGTCGGTCATACTCGCGGTCTCCGCCTACAGAGGGGCTTCCCCTGAGACCATGGTGCTCTGCGGGGTGGCGTTGGGATCCCTCTTCACAGCTGGAACCATGTTCCTACAGTATTTTGCCGACGACGTGCAGCTCGCCGCTATGGTTTTTTGGACGTTCGGCGATCTGGGCAGGGCAGAGTGGAGGGACCTGGCGGTCATGGGGGCCGTGCTGATCCCAGGCGGTGTTTATTTCTTCCTCAAAAGGTGGGACTTCAACGCGATAGAGGCAGGGGACGAGACCGCCAGGGGATTGGGAGTCGACGTCTCCCGTCTTCGCCTGGTTGGGCTCGTCGTCTCCTCCCTCATGGTGTCGGTGACGGTGGCCTATTTAGGGGTGATCGGCTTCGTGGGGCTGATCTGTCCTCACTTTGTAAGACGGTTATTGGGCGACGACTACCGCTACGTTATCCCCGCCAGCGCCGTGGCTGGGGCCCTGCTGTTGCTTCTAGCGGACGTCTGTGCCAGACAGATAATGGCTCCCCACGTGATGCCTGTGGCGGTGTTGACCTCGTTTTTAGGCGCTCCAGCCTTTCTGTGGCTTCTGGTGAGGTTCGTCCGATGACCCTTTCAGTGGAGAACCTGGGATTCCGATGGGGGCATAAGTGGGTCTTCCGTGGTCTTTCCTTCTCCGTCGAAAAGGGCCAGCTTATGTCGGTTATGGGGCCTAACGGTGTCGGCAAGACAACCCTCCTTCGCTGTCTCAACGGCATACTTTCCCCCTCCGAGGGGGGTGTGACGGTTGGAGGTCGGGATATCTCCTCTATGTCCAGACGACAGGTGGCCAGGGCTGTGGGCTACGTTCCCCAGTTTGTGCCGCCTCAGAGGATGACCGTGTTCGACGGGGTCCTGCTTGGAAGGCGTCCCCACATCGGCTGGTCGGTCTCGGACAGGGATCTCAACTATGTTGAGAGCGTCCTCTCTTTGCTTGGCCTTTCCGATTTCAGGCTAAGGTCGATGGACGAGATCAGCGGAGGGGAGAGGCAGAAGGTAGCCATAGCCAGGGCCATGGTCCAAGAGCCCTCTGTGATGCTTCTGGAT
>JAQUTB010000222.1 GCA_028709985.1 Dethiosulfovibrio sp. | reverse complement strand
GGTCAGAGGCCCTGTGCCTCACGCAAAGATAATGCCCACCGGCGGTGTCTCTGTGGACAACCTGGGCAAGTGGTTCGCCGCCGGAGCCTTCGCAGTAGGCATGGGAGGAGCCCTGACCAGCCCTGGGGGGGTCTCGGGAAACATGGATCTGGTGGAAACCACCGCCAGAGATATTGGGGACAAAATCGCCGCCATAAGGGGGAACCGCTGATATGTCCTCCATAGTCACCTTCGGAGAGATAATGCTTCGCCTGTCCCCGCCGGACAGGGAAAAGTTTTTCCAGTCCGACAGGCTGGTGGCCACCTTCGGAGGGGCGGAGAGCAACGTGGCGGTGTCTCTGGCGAACTACGGAGAGAACGTCTCATTCGTGACCGCCCTTCCCGCCAATCCCATAGGGGACAGCTGTGTCGCAGAGCTCCGTCGCCACAACGTGGACACGTCACTCATAAAGAGGGCCGGAGACAGGGTGGGGATATACTACGCCGAGACGGGCTCCTGTTGCAGACCTTCCAAGGTGGTATACGACAGGGCAGGATCGTCCATAGCTTCCGCTCGCCCTGGGGATTTCGACTGGGACTCAATCCTGAAGGGAGTCCAGTGGTTTCACACCACCGGCATAACGCCAGCCATATCGGAGGGAACGGCGAACCTCACCATCGAGGCTCTCAAGGCCTGTAAGGACCGGGACATCACCGTATCATGCGACCTTAACTACCGTAAAAAGCTCTGGAAGTGGGGCAAATCGGCGGTGGAGATCATGACCGAGATAGTTCGCTACGTGGACGTGGCCATAGCCAACGAGGAGGACTGCCAAAAGAGCCTGGGGGTCAAGGCGGACTGGGACGTCGCCCAGGGCAAGCTGGACCGAGAGGGCTACGCCGCCTTAGCGGCCAAGGTCCTGGAAACCTACCCTTCCCTGAAGGCCCTCGCAATAACCCTAAGGGAAAGCCACAGCGCCGACCACAACGGCTGGTCCGCCATGCTGGCCCAGAGGGATAAGGCCCCTATCTTCAGCGCAAAATACGACATAACACCTATAGTGGACCGTATAGGGGGAGGGGACTCCTTCGGCGCTGGGCTGATCCACGGCCTTCGGTCGTTTCAGGATCCCAAAGAGGCACTGGAGTTCGCAGTGGCGGCCTCGGCGCTGAAACACACCATCTACGGCGACTTTAACCTGGTGTCCAAAGAGGACGTCCTTACCCTTGCAGGGGGAGACGCCTCCGGGCGGGTCCAGAGATAACACAGGCACTCACCGGCCCAGCCGGATAAAAAAACATACAGGGAGGATCACGAAACATGAAGAGACTGACAACCATCTTAGCGGCACTTGCCCTTGTCGTATGCGCAGTAGCGGCCAACGCAGCGGACTTTCCGGCCAAAAACGTCAAGCTGATAGTCCCCTTCTCCGCCGGAGGAGGAACCGACGCTGTGGCCAGGAGCCTGGCTTCGGTGGCGGAGAAGTATCTCGGCCAGCCGGTGGTAATAATCAACAAAGCCGGCGGAAGCGGCGCTGTGGGTATGACCGAGGGAGCCATGTCCAAAAAGGACGGCTACACCGTAACCATGGTCACCAGAGAGATAGCCTGGCTCTACCAGATGGGCCTCGCCCAGGTAAAACCGAGCGACTTCGCCCCTGTCGCCCTGGTAAACGAGGACCCCGCCATAGTGCTGGTCCGTCCCGACTCTAAGTACACCTCGGTGGCCGAACTGATAGAGGCAGCCAAGGCAGGATCAGCCAACGTCAAGTTCGGCAGCACCGCCAAGCCCAACTTCTACCTTCTGGCTCTGGAGCTAAACCAGGACGTGACCTTCAACCAGATCCCCTACAACGGAGCGGCCGAGGCGATTCCGGCTGTCATGGGAGGCCACGTCGACTTCACCATGGTCAACCCCGGAGAGGCTATATCCCAGATTCAGGCCGGTCAGCTAAAGGCCCTTGGGGTCTGCTCCGACGCCAGGCTTGAGGGACTTCCCGAGGTTCCCACCATGACCGAGCAGGGTTACCCCATAGTCACCGGAACCTGGAGAGGTCTGGCGGTACCTAAAGGCACTCCCGAGAAGGTCAGAGCCACCCTGGAGGAAGCATTCACCAAGGCCGTCCAGGACCCTGAGTTCCAGGACTTTATGGAGAAGAGAAAGCTCGGCATCAGGCTGATGGACTCGGCCCAGTTCGGCCAGTTCATGGAAAGCGACTCCTCGGGGCTCACCGCCATAGTGGAAGCCATCAAAGCCCAGCAGGGCAAATAAACATACAGAGGTGGGGCTACCGCCCCACCTCTTTTGGAGGTAAAAGATGAAAAGGAACGACACCATCGCAGGGGCGGTCTTTATGGCCCTTGGGGCGACCGCTTTTTTCCATACCACTAAGTTCGACCAAACCCTGATCACCGACAACTACCTAGGAGCCACCTTCTTCCCCCGTATAGTGGCCTTGGTCATGATAGTTATATCGGCTTTGGTTCTTGTAGGTGGGCTCAGGGGCAACGAGGAGGCAGCTGAGAAAGCCTCAAAAAAGGGCCTTATACGAACCTTTGCCGGGATAGCAGCTATAGCCTCATACGCCTTATTCATCGAACCGCTAGGCTTTATCATATCGACGATGCTATTCAACTTGATTATATTGGCCCTTTTCGGCGTGAGGAAACCCCTGACTTTGGTGGTACTTCCTCCCTCCGTCAGTCTCATCATATACTGGGTTTTCTACAAACTGTTGATGGTTCCCCTTCCAGAGGGGATATTCTTCCTCTAGGAGGCGAAATACATGACCGAACTGATTCTGAAAGGGCTTGGGACGGCCCTCTCTCTCGACGTATTCCCTTTTCTGTTCTTCGGGGTCACAGGAGGGATAGCCATAGGCTCCCTTCCCGGGCTGACCGCCACCATGGGAGTCGCGGTGCTTCTTCCTCTCACCTTCGGGATGGAATCCACCAAGGCGCTGGTGCTGCTGGTGGGCATCTACATAGGAGCAATATACGGAGGCTCCATTTCGGCGATACTCCTAAAAACCCCTGGGACCCCAGCGGCGGCTGCCACGGTTCTGGACGGACACGGCCTAGCCCAAAAAGGGGAGGCAGCCAAGGCTCTCAGCATATCGGCCATAGCCTCGTTTGTAGGGGGGACCATAAGCACCGTCGTGCTGATACTGTTTTCCCCTATACTGGCTAGGTTTGCCCTCAAGTTTGGCGCGCCTGAATATTTTGCCCTGGCCCTTTTCGGACTCTCCATAATCGCCTCCATATCGGGGAAACACCCCGCAAAAGGGCTCCTTGCAGGCATGTTAGGCCTGCTGGTAGCCACGGTGGGGCTCGATCCCGTAACCAGCTATCCCCGTTTCACCTTCGGCCAGATGCACCTGTACAACGGCTTCTCCATCATACCGGTACTCATAGGGCTGTTCGCCCTCTCGGAGACCTTCGTCCAGATGGAGGCCTTTGTGCCGGGGGATAAAATAAAAACCGCCTTCAAAAGGGGCATCGTCTCGTTCAAGGAAACGATGGAGCTCATGCCGGTCATGATAAAATCCGGCATTATCGGGACCGTTATAGGGTCCATACCGGGGGCAGGCGCCGACATAGCCGCCTTCGTAACCTACAACGAGGCCCGTAGGTCCTCTAAAAACAGAGAGATGTTCGGCAAAGGGTCTACCGAGGGAATCGCCGCACCGGAGGCCGGCAACAACGGAGTAACAGGAGGGGCACTGGTCCCTCTGTTGACGCTGGGTGTCCCTGGCGACGCCGTGGCGGCTGTGATGCTGGGAGCCCTGATCATACAGGGCCTTCAGCCTGGGCCGCTGCTCTTCACGAAAAACGCCGACGTGGTTTACGGACTCTTCGCCTCCATGCTTGTCGGAAACCTTCTGATGCTGATCCTCGGGCTGGTCGGTGTAAGACTCTTCTGCCGTGTGGTGGAGATACCAAAGCAGGTGATAATCCCCATAGTCATGTCACTATCGATAGTAGGGGCCTACTCCATGAACAACAGCGTGTTCGACCTTTGGGTCGCCCTGGGATTTGGAGTCATAGGCTATCTTATGCAGAAGGCG
>JAQUTB010000221.1 GCA_028709985.1 Dethiosulfovibrio sp. | reverse complement strand
CTACGGTTCCTGCGAGAAAATGGCGATAGCCATCTTCAACGGCCTGAACAAGCCGGAAAACTGCCTACACTACGTGGTACACAGCCTGAACGAGACCAAGACACTGGTAGAGCAGGAGAGAGCCGGAGCTGACGCAAGGGCGGAGGAGAAGAGCAAGGAAGCCACGGAGGCCAGAGTCAGAATAGAGAGGAACATGGAGCGGAACAGACTCCTGGCGGGAGAGGTGGCAGAGCACATCCTAACACTGGAGAGGGGAATAGACCAGGTCTCGGAGATGATGGGGAGCCTGAGCGAGCTTTTGGCCAGAAACCAGGAGGCATCGTCAAACCTGACCATGAAGGCCACGGAGGCGGAGGCCCTTCTCGATACCTTTTCACCGATAATAGGCTCTATAAACGCCACCTCCATCAGGACCAACCTCCTGGCCCTGAACGCCAACATAGAGGCGGCCCACGCAGGTGAGGCGGGGAAGGGATTCTCCGTCGTCGCCGTAGAGGTTGGAAAGCTGGCTGAAAAGGTCCACGAGGAGGCGGGAAAGATAACCCCCGCCACTCAGAACGTCCAGAGGATATTCGAGGTGGTCAAGGGGCACGTATCAGAGGTCACCGACGGAATATACCGATCCAACGAGCTGACCCAGAAGACCGAGGAGTCGGTCCAGACCATGAGAGAATCGGCCAAACGGATCACCGCGGAGATATCAAACCTTTACAGCGACACCTCCGCCGATTAAAACCGAAGAGGCAGGCCCTAGGGCCTGCCTCTTGCCTATGCTTTTTTCGCTCTAAAGGTCCAAGCCTGGGAGGTCTCTTTGGGGGTCATGGAGATACAGCTGTGACAGAACCAGCGGACGCCCTCTTTTCTCAGTTTTTCCAGGTTGTCACCGTATCGCCCTCTATCGGTGCCGATCCTGCTGACCTCGATGAAGCCCCCCTCCTCAAGGGAGGTGGACAGCCTTCCGCAGAGATGTCCCGACCAATCTCCGGGGATGAGGGTCATGGCCTCCATGAGCTCCATGATCTCCGGCCCTACCAGGTCTGAAAAGACCTTAGGTCCGACGAGGTCCGTCGTGGCGGAGGACTCGGCCAGAGAGACGACCGAGACCCCTCGGGCCACCGCCTCCTGGGCACAGGCCAGTGAGTAGGCCGATATGGACCTAAGAAGCCCCTCAACCGCCTCTCTTTCCTTCCTGATAGCCTTGAACAGTCCCCTTGGCTCGATCAGATTCATCATTGTCGTGAAGGGGCCCGTCAGCTTAAATACCGTCGGTAGACCCCTATCCCCCAAAATCGACAGAGCCCTCATGACCTCCCCCATCCTTCCCCTTTGGGGGTCCCACTCCGGCACGGAGACCTCGCCAAGAGAGCTCCAGGGGTTTTCCCTTATGAGAGGGGTGGAGGTGTGATCTCCCAGCTTGACCTTCGCTCCCAGGGCCTCCGATTCCACGGTGGAGCAAAAGGGAACCGAACAGTAGACGTCTCCTTTAAGCTCCTTTATGGCCATGGCGAGATCGGCCATTATCGCCCCATCGGTATGGACCTCCGGGAAGGGGAATCGGGACGCAAGAGGCTCTGGAACCGGTCCCTTGGCGTTTACCGGACAGGCCCTCATCTTGGCACCTCGAACTGGAGACATCTGGCGAAAAGCCTGTCGTAGCCCTCGAGGACCGAAAGCTCAAGGTAGTCCACCTTCCCGGCCAGGGATTCCGCCCTTTTTCTGGCTGCCCCGGACAGAAGGCACATCATAGAGCCGGTTCGGGATGTGTTTCCGCAATAGCGGATACGGTCTTTCAGCTCTTTAGGGATCAGCCCCGACCCTGTGAGGCTCTCCACCGACAGATGGCGACCGAACTGACCGGCTATAAGGATCTGGTCCAGGTCGTCCATGGTCAGGCCCTTGGCCTCCAGCAGGGATAGGAATCCCGACAGTATAGCTCCCCGGGCCAGTTGGACCTGCCTGATGTCCCCCTGAGTCACCTCTATATGCGGGCTATTTTGGAGCACCAGACGCCTGGTTCCATCCTGGTCGACCACCAACGGCCCTTCTTTCAGCCTTCCGGTCTTTCCCACCATGCCGAGCCTTACGACCTCCGAGAGTACGTCCAGTATGCCGCTTCCGCAGAGGCCTACCGCCTCCACTCCCCCTATGACCCCCAAAGAGATAGGCCCAATCAGGGACACCGATTCTACGGCCCCTTCGGAGGCCCTCATACCGCAGCTTATGTTCATCCCTTCGAGGGCGGGACCGGCGGCGCAAGAGCAGGAACTGAGTTCGCCGTTTATGGAAAGGACTATCTCGCCGTTGGTCCCTATGTCGATAAACAGCCTGACTCCCCTGTCCTCCTCCAGCTCTGTGGCCAACATACCGGCGACTATGTCCGACCCGATATAGGCGGAAACCCCGGGCAGACAGTAGACCATGGCCCCATGGCCCAGGGTCAACCCCACCTCCTCGGCTGGGAGCGAAAGGCCCTCCCTGACCACAGGGGAAAATGGGGCCTTCCCTAAAGATCCCGGGTGTATCCCAAGGAGGAGCGACTCCATGGTGGCGTTGCATCCCACCGCCATCTCGTAGATCCTGTTACTAGGGACATTAGCGTCCACACAGACCTGGTCCACCAGACCGTTGAGACAGGTCACTATAGCAGACCTCATATCCTCAAGACCCCCGTCGGACTCGGCGTGATGGATCCGAGAGATGACGTCCAGGCCGAAGTCCTTCTGTGGGTTGATCGATCCCGCCGACCCCAGAACCTTTCCGGTTGAGAGGGAGACCAAAGACACCACCACTGTGGTGGTTCCCACGTCCACCGCCAGGCCGTACAGGTCGTCCACCTCCGAGGGGATCAGGTCTATTACCCTCCCCTGGTGGAACACCGCCGTCACATCCTGGGCCCTAAAGGCCTGAGGGACCCTCCTCAAAAGGGACAATGATATCTCCGTTACCTCAAGACTGGACCTCAGGTGATCCAGCAACGATTTTCCGTCCCTGAGGGCTGGTATAGGGAGCTTGATAGCGTGAAAGGAAATAGCCGGATCCAGCGAGATAGGAGGCATGTCCCCCTCCTCCAGGACGGTCAGGCCCCTCTCGGCCTCGCCGTATGGCCGGACCTCCAGGTCCCCCTGGGGATAGCATAGACAGGCGAGCCGGACCCCTCTTTGGATCTCCTGACCCGTCAAAAAGGCCCGTTCCTCCTCGGAGATCGGGCCGCCGCCGTTCACCAACACCCTGCACTTGCCGCAGGTACCCTTGCCGCCGCAGGGGCTTTCGACCTTGACTCTGCCCCTCCTCAGGAGCTCAAGCAGGGAGTGACCCGGAGAGTAGTCCCAGGTCACTCCCTCGAACGTTATAACAGGCAATTCAAGCCCTCCTGTTGTTCTTAGCCACGTCGACCATGGTTCTGACCTGGTCGAGGGCGGTCATGGCGCCTATTCCGCAGGCCGGGGCCAGGACGTGGATGCCCTGGTTCAGGCTGGACTGGCAGAGCAGCCGAAGGTGGCCCGGGGCGGCGGTCTCTATGGCGAGGGTGCTCACGTTGCCCATCAGGGATTTTCCCTCCACGTGGCTGGCTATATCCTTGGCGGAGGATATGGAGTCGAAGCTGATACAGTCGCAGTGCAGCTCGCCCAGAAGGTGGGCCACACCCTTAAGCCTTCCACAGATATGGACGATGGTCCCCTGCGCCAAAGGGGCCAGGGAATCGAGGATCCGGTTAAGGTATGGGATAGCGAAGGTCTCAAAGGCCTTTGGCCCAAGTATCTCCCCAGTCCCGCTGGGATCCGATATGGTGAGGACGTCGGCCCCAGCCTCTAGCTGGGCCCTGCCGAAGCGGATCAGTTCCTCGGTAACCCGGTTCATAAGGCCCTCGACGTGGGAGGGGTTCTTTCGGATGTCCTTATAGAACACCGCCGGATCGACCAGCGACGTCGCCAGGCTGACCGGCCCGGTCAGGTTTGCTATCACAGGGACCTCCGTCCCTCTGCTTTTAAGTATGGATATGGCACGACAGACCTCCAGGGCCCTGCCGGAGGACAGGTCTATAGGGGTGAGG
>JAQUTB010000220.1 GCA_028709985.1 Dethiosulfovibrio sp. | reverse complement strand
CCAGTTTTTGAGGGAGGTCAGCGTGTGGGACGGCAAGCACTACGCCATGCCATTCAACAAGGCCAGCTATCTTCTGTTCTACAACAAAAAGATGCTGGAGGAGAAGGGCATCACCCCTCCGACCACCTGGGACGAGATGGCCGCAGCTGCGGCTGCCCTGACCGCCGAGGACGGAAAGGTCTACGGCCTTGCCCTCAACAGCTCTGTGGCCATCGACGGCAGCATCTGGGTTGAGCAGGCGGGAGGACACCTCTACGACGAGGAGACCGATACCTTGACCTTCAACCAAGAACCCGGGGTAAAGGCCTACGAGTTCCTGACCTCAATGATAACCAAAGGTCACGCCCAGATAGCCCGAGAGGAGAAGAACATAACCGGTCCCTTCGGCAGAGGCGAGGCGGCCATGGGCATCTCCTCCATGTCCCACCTCCCCAACATCATAGAGACCTGCGCCGCCAACGACGTTGAGTTCGGGACCATCGTCCTTCCCAAGGGAGAGAGAAACGCAAGCCTCTTCTCCGGCACCAACGTGGCCATATTCAACACCTGCCCTAAGGAGGACAGACAGGCGGCCTTCCGGTTCCTCAAGTTCTTCCTCTCCCCTGAGATGCAGTGGGAGTGGGGGACAAGGTCGGGATACCTTCCACTTAGCTGGGAGATCTTAAAGAGCGACAGATACGCCGACTTCGCGCGGGCGAACAACCCCGCAAAGCTGGCCATACTCCCCGCCTTTGAGTGGGGATACAGCGATCCCAAGATCGTAAACGGCTACGCCATCCACGACAACATGTCCAAGGCTTTGGACGCGGTCTTACTTGAGGGCAAGGACATAAAGGAAGCCCTCGACGAGGCGGCGGAGAGGGCCTGGAAGGAGATTTTGGAAGCAAGAAAGGCTTTTTAACTAAAAAAGCCAGGGACCTCCCGAACGGGAGGCCCCTGTTTTTTTCTCAAAAGAAAATAGTGTATTATCGACATAAGATACTAACGTCCTTCCCTACGACAGAGGTGACAGATTATGAGATGTTCGATTATTTTCCACAGCGTATGCGGCAATACCTTCCTGATGGCCCACAGCCTACATCAAAGGCTGAGCCAACAGGGACATTCAAGCAGAATCCTAAGGGTTCATGACGATGACTTAGCCAAGTGGGGAGACATATTCCCTTCGTCCAGGGAAACAATCAAGCAAATCCAGGCCATCCCTGTGGCAAGGCCCGAGGACATGATGGAGTCGGAGGCAATTTTTTTAGGTAGTCCAACCTACTTCGGCAACGTCTCATCGGAGATGAAAGCCTACATGGACGGGGCGTCAATATACTGGGTTCAGGCCTCTTTGGCGGGGAAAAGGCTGGGGGTCTTTAGCTCCTGTAGCAATCCCCAAGGAGGGGGAGAGCTCTGTCTCAAGGCGATGATAACATTTGGTCAACACATGGGGATGATCCACATCCCGGTTCCATCCAACCTGATGCCAGATACGGATATATCGGCCTACGGCATAATGTCCTTCTCCGGTCCAATGGGGGATAAAAGGCCGGATAAATCGGTCCTTGATGCCGTTAAGGCATATGGAGACCTCATAGCCAACGGTTAGAGGGATCAGCAAAAGGGAATAGTGTATTATTGACTTATTGGAGGCCGAGAAGCTTAGGTCTGAAACACCTTGGGGCAGGAAGGGAGATGTCAAATGTGAGATGCAAAGCAGGTCTACAGTGCAAGATAACGGCGCTGATATTAGCGTCGGTGCTGCTGGTGCTGGCGGTAGTCGTAGGGATCTCCACGTACATGAGCCGCGAAGAGAGCATGGAGCAGGCCCACAAACTGGCTCTCACCATGTCCAGGGAATACGCCAACCAGATCAGGGTCGAGCTGGAGATGGCCATGGAGGCCACCAGAGGAATGGCCAACGTAATATCGGGGATGAGAGAATCGGGAAGGATCGACAGGGAAGAGATCAACGACATAATGGCCCAGACCCTTAGGGGGAACCCCAACTTCAACGGAGTATGGGGGTGTTGGGAACCAAACGGATTCGACGGCAAGGACGCTGATTTCGTAGATACCGAGGGACACGACGGGACGGGGCGTTTCATTCCCTACTGGTACAGAGATGGGGGCAAGGTACTCCTGGTCCCCCTCACGGAATACGGGCCTGGAGAGGATAACGAGTGGTATGTCGGACCTCTGAACGGCCCCAAAGCCACCATAACGGAACCATACTTCGACGATCAGATAAACAAGGTCGTGATCAGCCTTATTATTCCCCTGGAGGCGGAGGGGAAAAGGGTTGGAGTGGTGGGCGTAGATCTGGACATGGCCCCTATCGACGGGATAATCGGCGATATGAAGCTCTACGAGACGGGATTTGGAAGGCTAATGTCCTACACCGGAACCTTAGCCAGCCACCCGGATAAGGCCAGGATCGGCGAGATAGCCGGAGAGCTAAAGGGAGAGGCAGGAGCGCCCACACTGAGAAAAATCCAGTCAGGCGAGTCCTTTCTGGAGGTGGCCTGGTCTCAGTCTCTAGGGCAAAACACCCTCAAGGCTTTCGCCCCGATCCAGGTCATAGGAACCGATACGCCCTGGAGCCTGGGAGTGGTCCTCAGGGAAGACGAGGTTCTGGCCTCTTCGATGAGGGTGATGACCTTTTCCCTCATAGTTTCCATGGCGGGAGCTCTCTTAATAGCGGTCCTGGTTTGGCTCATAGTAAGACAGGTAGTCAGACCTATTAAGAGGGTGGTACACCTGGCGTCTATGGCCAGAGACGGAGACCTGACCATAACGAGAGAGGACTTTAACGTCCGGTCCCAAGACGAAATAGGTATAATGGCCGACGCCTTTTCCGCCATGATCGCCAACCAAAGGGAATCGGTCAAGGCCATAGCCTCAGCTGCGGAAAAGCTCGGTGCAACCGCCGAGGAGTTCGCCGCCCTGGCGGAGGAGTCCAACGCCGGAGTCGAGGAATCCCGGGCTGGGGTCAACGACATATCCTTCCAGGTAGAGAGCCTGGCAACCGCCAGCGAGGAGATTAACGCCAGCGTTGAGGAGGTCGCAAGCGGGGCCCAGTCGTCCTCCAGGAAAAACGTCGAGATGGCCTCCGATGCGGACAGGGCCAAGGCCGCAGGTGAGAACGGCGCCGAGGCGGCGGAAAAGGTGGCGAAGAGCATAAAGGCTGTGGCAGAAGGATCGGAGATCGCCGCAGAAGAGGTCAAAGGCCTCAGCGACAGGGCCAGAGAGATACAGAGCTTCGTCCAGGAGATAGGGACAATCGCAGACCAGACCAACCTGCTGGCTCTAAACGCGGCCATAGAGGCCGCTAGGGCTGGAGAGGCTGGAAGAGGGTTCGCCGTAGTCGCCGACGAAGTGAGAAAACTGGCGGAGAGCAGCAACGTATCGGCCAAGAAGATCGCCGACCTGGCGGGGGAGATAACCGACGATCTGGACAGGATTGCCCTGTCCTCGGAGAGTAACGCCACCAGGTCCAGACAGTCCAGCGACCTGGCCGACGAGACCATCGAGACCATCAGGGCCATGATGGAGGAGATATCGGATATAACCATGGCCATCCACGATCTGGCTGCGGTATCGGAGGAACAGTCGGCGTCCAGCGAGGAGATAGCCTCGGCGGTCCAGAACATAGCCTCCCAAGTGGCGGCTGCGGCTGGATCGGTGGACGTAATTCGGACTCAGATGACCGAGGTCAGCACCTCAGCCGAGAGGGTCGCCCTAGGGGCGGAGGACCTGTCGGTCCTTTCGGAGGGTCTGAGGCTACAGATAGGAGCGTTCAAGATAGAGAGAGACGGAAATCAAAGCCTGGAGGGTTTTGTGTAGTATCCAAACACATAACTAAGCTTGATAAATCCGCACACATACTTTATAGCATAGGCATGAGATACTACTCAGTAGAACAGGCAGCAGAGCTTAGCGGTTTTCATCCCAACACGATAAGGAGGTGGGCGGACGATGGCACGATTCCAAGTTTCAGAACGAAAGGGGGGCACAGACGTGTCTGTATCGACGACTACATCAAGTCACCGGACGCCCCCTCCAAAGAGCAAGTCACCATCTGTTATT
>JAQUTB010000219.1 GCA_028709985.1 Dethiosulfovibrio sp. | reverse complement strand
TGAAGGAGTACAACATACCGGCTCCTGTCATAGGTGGAATATTGTTTGCCCTTCTTCGTTGGGGGCTTATGGGCAAGGTGGACTTTGAGTTTGAGATGATACTTCAGTCTCCCCTCATGATCGCCTTTTTCACCACGGTAGGCCTAGGGGCTAGCTTGAAATTGCTCAAGAAGGGAGGGCCTCAGGTCCTTCTGTTCTTGGGATTGGCCTCTATCCTCGTCGTGTTGCAAAACTTGGTAGCCGCAGGGCTAGCTAAACTGACCGGATTACACCCTCTCCTCGGTCTCCTCGCTGGATCCGTCACTATGTCAGGGGGGCACGGAACCGGTGCAACCTTCGCTAGGACATTTACACTTAACTATGGCTTAGTTGGAGCGATGGAATTGGCCATGGCAGCGGCTACCTTTGGATTGGTGGCTGGGTCTATTATCGGAGGTCCCGTCGCCAGAAGACTGATAAGAAAGTACGATCTTAAACCTGACATGGAGGGAGCGGAGGGAGAGATCGGTGGGATCATTCCGGAAGACCATGGTCATGGTGTTACGGTTAACGACGTCCTTATAACAATCCTCCAGATCTCCTGCGCCATGTATCTAGGCGCATTAGCTTACGGAAAGCTCATGAGCATGGGTGTCACCCTGCCGACCTATCTCTGTGCTCTTTTCGTCGGCATAATCATACGTAACACAGCCGATTTTTCGGGGCTTTTCAAGGTAAACCTCAAGTGTGTCGACTATATAGGGGCCGTATCGCTTTCACTGTTTTTAGCCATGGCCCTCATGTCTCTCAAACTGTGGCAGCTTATGGATCTGGCCGGACCTATGATAGCCATACTGATGGGCGAGACCGTTCTTATGGCCCTTTTTGCCACTTTCGTGACCTTTCCCTTTATGGGAAAGGATTTCGAGGCTGCCGTCATGGCCGGAGGGCACTGTGGTTTTGGCATGGGGGCCACTCCCAACGCCGTTGCCAACATGGAAGCATTGAGCTCCCACTATGGACCTGCTCCTAGGGCTTTTTTCGTGATCCCAATCGTCGGAGCTTTCTTTATAGATATCGTGAACGCCTTCGTTATTCAGGGATTTGCCATGTTCCTGTCCTGATAGAAAACCCTGTTCTTTAGCTGCCCATCTGGACAGAAGGGGTTTTTTGTGGTAAAAAGTATGCCTGTGGCCGGAGTGGCGGAATGGTAGACGCAGCGGATTCAAAATCCGCCGGGGGTAACCTCGTGGGAGTTCGAGTCTCCCCTCCGGCACCACTTACAAAAAACTGTAGGTTCTTATAACATCGTGAGCTCGCCGATAGGCGAGCTCTTTTTGTGTTTGACCACTAGTTCGGTATGGTCTAAAGTTATGCGAGCAGACAAAAAACACTGGGAGGAATCGAACATGGAAGCTCGGCTTGGAAAACTCGGTGACGTAGGTATGGTTTTGGATCTTCAGGAAAAAAATCTCGTATCCAATCTTGCGCCGGAAAAAATGAACGATGGCTTTGTGACAACTCCCTTTACTGAAAAACAACTACTAGATCTAATCGGCATAGGCGGCCTATTCGTGCTGGAGGATTACAACTCCATCGTAGGCTACACCATGGCCGCCGATTGGGATTACTTTAAAGGCCGGCCAATGTTCGACTACATGATAGAGAGATTTTCCGGCCTTGAGTATAGAGGGGAGACCATCACCTACGATAACTCCTTTCAGTATGGCCCTATCTGTATCGCCTCGGAAAAGAGGGGAACCGAGGCCTTTCCCCTGCTCTTTAGCTGCATGAGGGACCATATGTCCGATTTTAAGGTGGGAACGACCTTCATAAATAAGGTTAATACAAGATCTCTGGAGGCTCACAGACGAAAGGTAAAACTAGAGATTATCGATGAGTTCGACTTTAACGGTAGTTCCTACTATGGGCTGGGGTTCCTGATCAAATAGTTTAGGTTCCTAGGTTAAGGTTTGCACCCGCAGGGAGGGCTATAAACGATGAAAAAAACATACCGAATTTATCAGATTGACTCCTTTACCAGGGAGAGGTTCACGGGAAATCCTGCCGGAGTGGTCCCGAACGCCGATGGCCTTTCGGAGGTCCAGATGCAGAGGATAGCCAGGGAGATGAACAACTCTGAGACCGCCTTCGTCCTTTCGGACAAAACAGGGGAGAGCGACGTTCACGTCAGATTTTTCACTCCAACGAGAGAGGTCCCTATATGCGGACACGCCACAGTGGCAGCCCATTACGTGAGAGCCCTCGAGGGACGATTAGGAAGCGCCAAGGTGTTTCAGAGGACCGGAGCTGGGATCCTCCCTGTGGAGATCCTCAGCGATGGCGATGACTATAGGATCGTGATGACCCAGGGGAAGATATCAATAGGCTCTCCCTTTGAGGAGAGCCACCTGTCAAAGCTGGTCAAGGCTCTTGGGATCGAGGCAAAGGACCTTCGCTCTGACTGTCCTGTGGTCATAGCGTCCACAGGCCACTCGAAGGTAATGGTGGCTATTCATGGGGGCGACCTTCTGCACCGCCTTTCCCCGGATATGTCTCAGCTAAGCGATTTAAGCGAGGAGATAGGCTGCAACGGATACTACGTATTCACCCTTCACCCTGGCGAGTCGCCATTGATCCATGGAAGGATGTTTGCCCCAGCCATAGGTATAGCGGAGGACCCGGTGACTGGGAACGCCAACGGTCCTCTAGGGGCCTACCTCGTACATTTCGGGATCGTGGAGAACGACGGTTCGGAGCTATCCTTTGACGTGGTTCAGGGAGAGGCGATGGGAAGACCAGGAACGATGAAAGTAGCCGTCAGCATATCCGACGGAAAGCCTGTAGAGGTGAAGATATCCGGCGAGGCTGTGGTCGCTTTCTCGACGGACATAGAGATAGAGGTAGATTAAAGGCCAGGAAGTCCTGGCCCCTAATCTACCTCGGTGGATTGCACTTACCACATGGAGTGTAACCTTTTGATTTGGCTTCCTCCAAGGAGATGGCTATCTTGCTCTTGTTCAGGGACGAACATCCGTCGGAATGATAGCTCTTTCCGGTTTTGGTGACGAATACGGTAATATTCTTGGTGGCCTCTTTCGACTCGGCCTTAGTCGATTTTATCGCCACTTTGGGAACGTTAACGTCTAGAGTCAGGATCACCATGTCGTGATCTGGATGTTGAGCGCTCTTGGTCGATCTTTTGGGTATGGCCGCCTCTATCTCGTATATGGCCCAACTTGGGTCCGTCTCTATCCCTTCGTAGCCTATGTAGTCCAGGTTGCTCTTTTTATTGTCGTAGCTGTACTGGCCTTTTGATAGACCCAGCAGGGGGAAGGATGTCCCCTTGGGGTCGTCGGTGTTGAAGTCGCCTAGTATGAAAACCGGTCCCTTGAGAGAGGAGACGATCTTGTTTATCCCCTCTATCTGGGCCTGCCTTTTGGCGTCGTTGTACCTATCTGCCTTGTCCGAGTCGTCCTTGCCTCTGGTGCTCTGGCTCTTGAGGTGTACGTTGACCATGGTGAATCGACGATCCTTTTCCTTGTCCAGAAAGGTGGCTACCAGGTTTGGCCTGTCGTTTAGCTTGTAGCTCTTGCCCTCGAAACGAAAGGACGAGTTGGCCCCGTAGATGTAGGGTCCGTCTATGAGCTCTACGGTGTCCGAGTTCCACAGGAAATACAGGTCCTGTCTGCCCCCTGTGTCGTTTCCCTTGGCGGACCAGCCAGGCAGAAACTTTGTCAGAAAGTATCTCATTGTGGCGTCGCCCTCTATCTCCTGGAGGGCAAGGACGTCCGCTTTCGATGACAGTATGGTTTTTGCCAGATGGGAACAGTCCTCGGGGGAGTAGGCTTTTTTACCTGAGACGTTAAAATACTCTATGTTGAACGTCCCTATGGTAAGGGCCATTGCCTGGCCGACTATGAGCAATAAGGCCAGGACCACCGACGCTGTGGTTGAAAAAAATTTTCTCAAACGAAAAACTCCTTTGATTGGGATAAGGGAACCTCTAAAAACGTTGATCCTTGGAGAGATCGTTCCGACGAAGCCCCTTTGAGCCCGTATACTCGACCTGCCGTAGTGTAGTACGAATGGGGCGACAGGACGTCGCCCCAAGCCGAGAGGCACAGGACGTGCCTTCCGAGGCGGTTCGTACG